>PWVY01000331.1 GCA_003561665.1 Thermoplasmata archaeon | reverse complement strand
GTGATGCACCCCGCGTTCCTCCCCCCCACGTTCTTCACATCCCCCACCACGCCCTTCAACTGCTCCTCGTACGCATCATAGAACGGCAACGGCCACACCCGCTCACGCGTCCTTTCCCCCGCCTCAACCAACGCATCCACCAACGCCTCATCGTTCCCCATCACCGCCGCCGCTTGCGTCCCAAGCGCCGTCGACACCGCCCCCGTCAACGTGGCCAAATCCACCGTATGATCCGCCCCCACCTCACAGGCCACATCCAACGCATCCCCCAGGATCAACCGACCCTCCGCATCCGTGTTCAACACATCCACCATCAACCCGCTCCGCATCCGAATCACATCCCCCGGCTTCACCGCTCTCCCACTGGGCATGTTCTCCACCAACGGAACCAACCCCACCACGCGCACCGGCAACGCAAGCTCCGCCACCGCCAACAGCGTCCCGAACACGGCCGCAGCACCCCCCTTATCGTACCGCATCTTGTCCATCCCGCTGCTTCGCTTCAACGAGATGCCCCCCGTATCGAACGTGACACCCTTCCCCACCAAGCACACGCTCCTCTCCGCCCCCTCCGGATCCCACTCCAACCGAACGAAACGAGGCTCCCGATCACTCCCCCTCGACACCGCCAAAACGCCCCCCATCTCCTCCTCCCGAATCGCATCGACCCCCAAGACCTCCACGCTCAAACCCACAGCCTCCCCCGCCTGCCTCACCGTTCCCGCGATCGCGGAAGGATCAGCCTCCTCACCGCTCACGCTCGCCATATCCCTAGCAAACGCCTGAGCGTTCGCCACCATGCTCCCCCTCGATGCTCCTCGCCTCACCGCGTCAATCTTCCCCTCGTCATGCTCCACGAGCACGATCGACTCCAACCCCGCATCATCGTCCTCCTCGTCCTCCTTGCTCTTGCGCTCGAACGAGTACTCCTGACTGATCGCCCCCACAGCGATCGCCCTAGCGCACTCCTCCGGGTCCAAACCCCCGATGCCCGCCCCATGAACGAGGGTTCCCACACGCTGAACCTCCGTGCCGGCGAACGCCTTCACCGTTGCACCCGCAGCGGCACGCACCGCATCCTCATCGAACGCGTCCTCCTTGCCCAACCCGACCAAGAGAACCCGATCAGCAGGGATCCCCTCCGGCGTGTACAACCGTTGCGTCTCCCCCAGCTTCCCTACGAAATCTCCCGTCTCCAACAGATGCGTGATCGCGCCACCGAGCGCTTCGTCGACCGCGCCCGTTCCGCCCCCAGGCGCGTCCACGCCCTTGAACAAGTTCACGACGATCGCGTCCCCATCCCACGCGGCCAAGTCCCCGACTTCAGCTTCAACCGTCAACATAGCGTCTCAAGCGATGCAAGCCGGGATGGGCTTAATCATGTTGCCGCTTGGCTCGAACCCACTCGAGACCCTAAGACAAGGCTCCCGAATGGCCCCACGTCCTTGCCCGGGTTAGTTGAACTCTTCCCGGGAGATCACGAGGCGCTGAATCTCGCTGGTGCCCTCGTAAATCTCCGTGATCTTCGCATCGCGCATGTACCGTTCGACGGGGTAGTCCGTGGTGTACCCGTTTCCGCCGTGGATCTGAACGGCTTGAATCGCGTTCTCCATGGATGCTTCGCTGGCGTTAAGTTTCGCGATGCTCGCGGTTTGCGTGACATCCTCACCTGCATCTTTCATGGCGGCTGCCTTGTACACTTGGTTGCGGGCAACCTCCGTTCGCATGGCCATGTCCGCGATCTTGAACTGGATGGCTTGGAAGTTGCTGATGGGTTGGCCAAACTGCTCCCGTTCGCTCGCGTATTCTTTGCTCGCATCCAGGCATGCTTGCGCGATGCCGACGGCTTGAGCCCCGATGCCGATGCGTCCGCCGTCGAGGACCTGCATGGCGATCTTGAAGCCTTCTCCTTCTTCGCCGAGCATGCGGCCTTCGGGGACTTCGACGTCGTCAAGGAACAGTTGGACGCTGTGCGCGGCGCGGATCCCCATCTTCTCTTCGGGTTCGCTCCATTCGAACCCGTCCATGTCTTTGTCGAGGATGAACGCGCTCATGCCTCGGTGTCGCTCGTCGGGGTCGGTCTTGGCGAAGTAGATGTATGTGTCTGCGTGCCCGCCGTTCGTGATGAAGTTCTTCTGCCCGTTGAGGATGTAGGCGTCGCCTTCTTTGATGGCCGTGGAGGTCATGCCTGCAGGATCGGACCCGGCACCGGGTTCGCTGAGCGCATACGCGCCGAGGCCTTCACCGGTGCAGAGGGGTTCGAGGAACGTTTCGCGTTGCTCTTCGGTTCCCCAGTTGTAGATGGGCCAGGCACAAAGGGAGTTGTTGACGCTCGTGATGACCCCGTGACTGGCGCAGGCTCGGGAGAGTTCTTCGATCGTGATGGCGTAGGAGACGATGTCGGCCCCGCTTCCTCCGTATTCTTCGGGGACGAGCATCCCCATGAGTCCGAGGTCTGCAAGGCGTTTGATGTTCTCGGTGGGGAAGCGTTTCTCTTCGTCGATCTCGCTGGCGATGGGGCGAACGTGCTTTTCTGCGAAATCGCGCACGGTTCGCCGGATGAGTTGCTGTTCCTCCGTGAGGGCGAAAGCGTGAGGGGTACCGGCGGTCGAGGGCATGGGGGGTCAACCTGCCAGGTTGGTCCCCGCATAAAGGTTTGCGTGCCGTGCCTTCGCTCGAGGTGCGTGGGTGGCGGAAGGGTGCCCGCTTCGTTCGCTTACATCAAGAGGGGGTGGACCTCCTCTCGTTCGGCTCCAAGCATGCGAAGCGCATCGTCTCGGGTCAACCGGATCGTTTTCGACACGGTTGGTTTCTCGAGTGCTATGTGGATGGTGTTCGTGTCGGATGTGATGTTCACAACCGAGTATCCTTCCGCCAGAAGATCGTTTAAGCGCATTAGGGCGTCTCCCTTGGATGACATTAAGGTCACCGCGTAGCCAACAACCCCTCTTTTGAAGCACGTGCTGGATTGGCCGATGGGGCAAAACCGGTACGTTGAAAGGGAGAACTCGGGCGTTGTGCGGAGTTCATCACCTTCCTTGGGGGCGTCTTAGGTTTTCCAGGAGGCTTACGCGTTCAGTGGAGGCATCGTTGGGGTCGGGGGTTCGGTTGCGCTTTGTGCCAGCCGGTCAGGAAGATCGGTGGCGAGGAGGTGTTCGACTTGCGATGCGGGTAGGTGGATTCGGAGCCCTTTGTCCTCCCTTTCAAGAAGGAGCAAGAGGTGCTCGTTCGTGGACGTCACGTCGTAGAGCCGGAACCCGTCGTGGAGGAGGTCTTCCACGGTCCGGGTGGTCGCGGCCACGGTCGTTCCGTCTTGCTGGGTCATGGTTTTCACCCGATCGACGCGAGAGGCGTGGTCGTATAGGAGGCTAGCGCGAGCGTACGGGGACCCATGGGTCCACGGGTCCAAACCTCCCCGGGTCCGTTGGTCCATCCTTTCGGTTCGGCGTTGTAGGTCCAGTACGTTCTTGGGGGGGTTCCGCGTTGGCGGGGTCGTGACCCAGGGCGGATCCTCGTTGGAGAGCGTGTGCATCGTTGGGGGCGGCGGAGCGGGCATGATCACGGCGTTGACGCTTCAGGAGCGCGTGCCGGGTCTCGATGTGACCGTTTTGGAGCGTGAGCCGGAGGCGTACACGACGTTGTGCGCGGAGGGGATCAGCGAGAAGACGTTGGATCGGTTCACCGCGTTCGATGCGCGGCCGCATTGCGCTGAAACGTTCGAGGGGGCCCGTTGGTGGTTCCCAGGGGAGGTGGAGGTGTTGGTGGAC
>PWVY01000286.1 GCA_003561665.1 Thermoplasmata archaeon | reverse complement strand
CGCGTGATCTCCGGGAGGTTGGGATGGTCACGTTGGGAGGCGTTGAGGGGGTCATGTGGGAGAGCGCGTTCGAGCGGGAGGAGACGACGTGGCATGGGTACGAGGTGTTCTTGACGGAGAAGGTTGAGATGGTGAACGATCCCCGCACGGGGTGGGTGTTGGAGATGCAGCGGTACGTCCTGGTGGAGATGACGCCCTCTCAGATGTTCGACGCGTGGGGGGTGAATGTGCCGGGCTTGTTCGAGGAGGTGGGGGAGCCTGAGCCTGTGATGGAGCTCGTGTACGAGACGAGGCCCGATGTGATCCCGGCGCATGCCCAGCAGGCGGAGAGCTTCCAGCGGTTGATGTTGCCGGTGGAGCACCAGGAGCCTTTGACCCGTATTGGCGTGGCTTTGGCGGTGCTTGCGGGAGGTTTGGCTGGGGTTGTGTGGGTGTTGGTGCGGGAACCCGGGGAGGAAGCCGATGGCGTGGGCGGTGCAAAGGGCTAAGAGGGGGTCGATTATGTTGGGGCTACGCAGCCTGGGCGCGTAGGGTAGCCTGGATATCCTCAGGGCTTGCGGAGCCTTAGACCCGCGTTCAAATCGCGGCGCGCCCGCTTCTTGCGAAACCCAAGAGTTCAATTGCTCTCCCCTCCCTTCACCGTGGCATCGGTTCGGTGGGCGAATCGAGAGGAGCGCGAGGCGGATCATCCCATGCATCCACACGGGGATCCTCCTTCGCATGTTCGCGGTTAAGTTCTCGATCCAAGCTCTTGTTCACCGGTCGCCTGGGGGTGAGCGGGGAGGGTGAACTGGAACGTTGCGCCTTCCCCTGGCTTGCCCGTTGCCCATATGTCGCCTCCGTGTCGGCGGATGATCTTCTTGCACAAAGCGAGCCCAACGCCTTGGCCCTCGTATCGATCGGGGCTGTGTCCTTGCTGGAAGATGGTGAAGAGCTTCTCGGCATGTTCGGGGTCCAAACCGATGCCGTTGTCGGCGACACTGATCAGCCAAGCACTGTTCTCCTGCTCCGCATCGATGTGGATGCGTGGAGGCACGCCTTCCTTGCGGTACTTGATCGCGTTCTCGAGAAGGTTCTGGAAAACTTGCCCGAGCTGGTCCCGATCCACATGAAGGGTCGGCAGCGACTCCCACTGAACCTCAGCGTTGGTTTCGCTCAATCGGACGCCAAGCGAGGTGCACACGTCCTCCACGAGGTCCTCGAGATCCACCGGCTCAAGCTTCGAGGCGCGCGTGTCCACGCGTGAGTACTTCAACAGGCCTTTGATGAGGTCGCGGATCCGGCGTGCTCCCTGGGATGCGAACTTGATGTACTCGTCTGCATCCTCGTCGAGCTTCCCCTCGTAGCGCCTTTGGAGCAGTTGGACGTACGTTGCGACCATGCGCACGGGCTCTTGGAGGTCGTGGCTGGCGGCGAAGGCGAACTGTCGAAGGTCCTCGTTCGCTTGCGCGAGCTGTGCGTTGATTTCCTTGATCTGTTCGGCTTGCTCGAGCTCTTGCTCGATCTCCCGTCGCTCCGTCATGTCCCTGACCGCTACGACCGTCTGATCTTCCCCGTTCGCGTACGAGCTTGCTGAGATCTCGATGGGGAAGCGCGTCCCATCCTTCCGTACGCCATGAAGGTCATAACCCACTCCTAAGATCCTCGATGGGGGGAGCTGAAGGGATGCGTTGGGGGCGAACCGGTCGATGTGTTCCCCCCGGAGCTCGTCCCGGTCGTACCCGAACATGCTCTCTGCTTCCCGGTTGACGCGTTGGATGATGCCTTTCTCGTTGAGGAGGATGATGCCATCGGGGGCAGCCTCCAGCACGTTGCGGATCTGCTGTTGCGCCCTGCGCTGCTGGGTCGCATCTCTAAAGGTCCAGACACGCCCGATGATCTCCCCTTTCAAGATCTGAGGCCCGGAACGGTGCTCAAGGATGCGCCCATCTTCAAGCTCGATAACCTCGAACCGGGCATCATCCACCTCCTCGTCAAGAGGATGTTGAAGCTCATCCCCTGCCTCCAGCTCCTCACGCATCGAGGACATCAGAGCGTCAACGCTGCCATGATCGGGAATCGTCTCCGGCACGTGCCACATCCGGTCAAACTGCTTGTTCCGATCAACAAGGTCCCCATCGAGATCCACGACAACGATCCCATCCCCCGTGGCCTCCAGGACGGTTTTCTCCAAAGCGAGCGCTTCCTCCAGCCCCTCGTTCGCTCGGGCAAGGCGCTCTCTGGACCGGTGAAGGCGCGTCGTGTCAGCCATCACGACAGCCGAACCTGCACGCTCGTTAGGGCCCAACGGCCACCACCGGTATCGGAACACGCGCTCGCCCCCTTGCACCTCGAGCCGCACGGTTTTCTCCATCCCGGCCCGAGGACCCCCCGCCGCTAACGCTGGAACCGGCGGCCACACGGCACCGGTTTCTAAACCAAGATCCTTCAGAAGCGTACGGGCGGGAGGATTCGTATCCACGATGCGCCGCTGGTCATCAAGAACGATGACCGGTTCATCCAGCGTTTCGAACAACTGAGCACGGGCCCGAAGCACCACCTCGAACACGTCCATCCGGAAGATGGCCCCCGCGAACAACACGCTCGACACCGCGAACGCCAAAGGCGTTGGATCCAAGGCCGGATTGGGCCAGTCGGCGAAGATATACGCAACGCTCGCAGCCCACGGAATCGCGATACCGGCAACGATCGCCGCGGACTGGACCCGATACATGGGCAACCGTTGAACCGACCGCAGCAACAAGAGAACGGTCCCAACCCCCAGCAAACCCCACCCGTACAAGGCGAACATCCAGAACGCGGGCCCTCGCTCGGTTTCAAGCAACGTGAACGCCCACGCCGGAGCCTGCACGATCTCCGTATAGAACAGGCCATGCATCTGCGTCGTCGCCAAAAGCACCAGCGTGACCGCGGGGACGACCAAGAGTGCAGCCGTCGCCCGCTTCGGGATGGACCGGTCCGGCTTCCCATACAAGAAAGCGAACAAGAAAAACCAAACCGGAGCCGTGGCCACGCCCACGTACTTGAACGTCGTCCAACCAACGTACACGGACGGGTCCAACGTGAACGCTCTCGCCAAGGAACCCAACGACCAAACCATGAACGCAGCCGTCATCGCTGCAAAGACCAAACCGATGGACCGATCACGATGCTCCTTGACCGCGTACACGCTCAAAGCCCCCGTGGCAACAGCGGCGATCACGTGCGCGAAGACCAGGAAAGCATCCACAGTTCAACGTCCGAACGCTCTCGCTAAAAAGCTTATCAGGACGAAAACCGGGAACGGCACGCAACCGCTGCTACGACGCCTGGAAACACGATAACGCCCCTCCCCGACCAACGCGCAGCACCCCAACCCCAACGTCCCCCAACGCTTAAGAACGCAACAGCCTCAACCCAACCGCCGTGTCCACCAACGTCCGCATCAAAACCATCGTCAACCACTCCCACCGCCTCGAGAAGGCCGACATCCGCGAGATCGTGACGGACCGGATGAACGTTCACGCCTCCAAAAACACGACCGTCATCGTCGACCCCGTCCACGTCGCGCCCGCCCACGACGCCAACCTCATGAAGAAAGCCGCACGCGCCTGGCGCGACGCCACCGGCGAAGAAGCCGAATTCCAAGAAGACGCCAGCGGAGCCCTCTTCTGGTTCGGCCTCCGCTACACCATCCAAGAATCCGACCCCGACACCACAGACGACGAAACCCCCACCGCGTGGCCCCCGGAAGGCGCCCCCGAACCCGACCCCGACACACCCGACCCCCGGATCAAAGAACAACTGGACCTCGACAACGAAACATAACCT
>PWVY01000156.1 GCA_003561665.1 Thermoplasmata archaeon | reverse complement strand
TATGCTCGCTTACCCCCGGTGCTTATAAAAAGATTTGTGGGGGTTCGTGCGTAGGATGCGGGTCGCTTGGGGGAAGGGAGGCTTGTCCCGATCACGGTTCCGGGTCGAACGCGAGGTCTTGGTGTGGGATCTTGACGCCGGAACCGTCCTCGATGCGCCCCAGGCGGAAGGCATCCCGGGGAAGGGCTTCGAGGGCTTGGGTTTCGTGTTCTTCGGGGACGATGATGGCGAACCCGACGCCCATGTTGAACGTTCGAAGCATCTCCTCTTGAGCAACGCTGCCCAACCGCTGGATGGCTTCGAACACGGGTAAGGGTTCAGGGAACCCGTCGAGCACGTACGCGACGTCAGGTTTCACGCGGGGGTAGTTCAACACGCCCCCGCCGGTGACGTGCACAAGCCCGTGCACGGGCACCGCGTCCAAAACAGAGAGCGCGTCCTTCACGTAGATACGCGTTGGCTCCAAAAGCTCCTCCCCGATGCTTCTCTCCAGTTCCTCCACCGTATCGTTGAAGTCGAGGTTGTTCGCGTCGAGCACGGAGCGTGCAAGCGTGAGCCCGTTCGAGTGGATCCCGCTGGAGGGGATCCCAAGCAGGATGTCGCCCGGTTCGACGCGCTCGCCCGTGACGAGATCGCTCACCGGCGCGGTGGCAAGGCATGTGCCTGCGATGTCGAACGCGTGAACGACGCCTGGGAGCGTCGCGGTCTCGCCTCCAACGATGGCCACGTTGGCCTCTTTCGCGCCTCGAGCAAGGCCTTCACCTACGTTTCGGGCGAACGCTTCGTTGTGGCTTTCCACGGCGAGGTAGTCCACGAACGCGACGGGTTCAGCGCCCAAGCACACGGCATCGTTGACGTTCATCGCGATGCAATCGATCCCGATGGTGTCGTAGCGCTCCAGCGCGTCAGCGATGATGACTTTGGAACCGACGCCGTCCGTGCAGAGCACGAGGGCGGTGTCGCCCAATTGGACGCCTCCTGCGAAGTGCCCGGGCAGATCCAAGGCTTGGATGGGCCCGTCGCGATCCTGAGCCAGCACGCTTGCAAGCGCGTTCACGGTTTGGGCTTCTTCCTCGATGTCCACGCCCGCTTTGGCGTACGTGAGACCATCGTCGTTGTCGGGCATCAGCGGGGCAACAAGGCCGGGGGTCAAAGGTTTGCCCCCGGCTTTGAGACCTATGGGGCGCCGCCCATCATGCCACCGCCCATCGCAGGCGCGTCCTGGATGGTGTGCAGCGTGATGTCGAACGTGAGCGAGAGGCCACCAAGCGGGTGCGGGTTGTCGGTGGAGACGTGCACGTGCTCGGTGCCCACGTTCTCCACGAGGAACGTTTGCGGCCCTTGATGTTGGGCGATGGTGTATGTGGACCCCTCTTCGGGGATGTGGCGGAGAAGGATGTGTTCGTTTGTTACATCCTCGATGCGGGTGGCGTTCTCCCATTGCGCGTGATGGCTTTGGGGGTTCACATCCCACGTGAATAAGCCCTGATCCTCGGGGGGCGTCGTCTCGTACACGATGTGCTGGCTTGTGATGTCCACGACTTCGGTGGCGTCGGGCCACATGGGGTAGAACGTCGTCGTGGAACCGATGTCCTCCAACCGTTCAAGGTCCACGGTGTCGGCACCCTTCCGGGTGAGCTCGAACTCGAACACGAACTCTTCCCCGCCTTGCTCGGTGCGGTAGGTGAGCGTGTCGCCTTCTTCCTTGGTCTCAATCTCGAACTCAGGCGGGAGTTGAGCGATGGGGATGTCCGTGATGAACCGATCCACCTGGTTTCGCCGGTCAAGCTCGGTCACGGCGGTCACGTTCTCGTGCGTTCGGGAGGGACCGTACGCTTCTGAGGGATCCAGCGTGGCCGTCTGGGATTCACCTTCCGTCATGCCCACGAGCGCGTTGTAGAACCCTTCCACGACGCCGGGCTGCTGCGGGTTCAAGTGCACTTCCAGGGGCTGGAGCCCGGGCCGGGGCTGGAATTGATCCGCCTTGGGGAAGGGACCATGCGCCAGAGCAGGGATGCTCGTGTCGAAGATGGATCCATCGGCAAGGCGGCCCACATAGTCGGCTTCGACGAGCGTGTTATCGTCGGCTTGTTCCCCTTCGGCCGCGGGGTCCACGTGAACGGTGACATCGTGCTCTTGATCGCCCAGGGTGACCGTGAGCGTTGTCGTGAAGGGCTCTTGGGCATCCGCGGGAACCTCGATGGTGGCGTAGCCTCCAAGCGCTGCCTGCGCGGGCACGGCACCGAACTGGTGCTCGCTGACATGCGTGCCCGTCACGGTCACGCTGGCATCATCGTCCTGGTTGGAGACGACGAGCAGGGGCAAGGCGTACGAGGTGCCGGGTGCGATGCTGACCTCCTCGAACACGGCACCCGCGGCGGTCTCACCGGGTGCGAGGATGAGGATCGTAGCGTCAGCGGTGGTCGTTTGCCCGGCTTGGTTCTCCGCGGTGAGCGTGACATCCAGAGCGTCCGAGGCGTCAGGGGGGACCACACCCGTGACGCTGACGGTCGTGGAGTCCTCCCCGGGAACCGTGGCCTGGGTGGGTTCCACGGTTCCTTCCATGCCTTCCAGCGTGAAGGTAACCTCTTGCGAGGTTTCCATGGGGTTGCTCACTTCCCCGGTGAGCGTGACCTCTTCACCCGGCATCGCGGCCGGGAGGCTTGAGGTCAGAGCGAGATCCACGTTCTGGGGTTGGACGACGTTGATGGGGACCGTGATGCTGCCCACGCGGCGGTCTCCATCGTAAACATGGAAGCGAACATCCTGCAGGCCGGAGACGCTGTCGTCCGCGCGTAGTTCCCCGTCGAACGTTTTCGAGGCGGCCGCTTCGAGGCTCGTTGGCCCCGTGAAGGCTTCGAACACGATGCCGGGGGTTGCGCTTCGGATGGTGACGTTGTGAAGCGCATCACCCAGGTTCTCCCCGGTCAGTGAGAACGGTGCACTGCTTCCGGCAAGAAGGGTGGTGGCGTCGTCCGAGGGCCCGGTCAGTTGAACGCTTGCGAACTGGGCGTCGGTCTCGATGAGCGCGTAAGCGCCCAACGTCGCTCCGGCGACGGTGACCATGACGGCAACCAAGCCGAGGACGCGGAGGGCGGTGTTCATTGAGGCGGAGGACAGAGGCAACCCAAGTTAAGTTTGCGGAGGCGGCCCACGTTGCCCTGGGCTCCGTTTCCTGGGGGCCAGATCGGCTTCCCTCATGCGGTATTCGATGAGCCCACCTGCTGAGGATTGCCAGGGCGAACAGGGGAGGCTTTTTAGGGGATTGCGCGTTCCCGTCGAAGCGTAGCCGGCTTAGCTTAGATGGTAAGAGCACTCGGCTGTTAACCGAGAGGTCTCCGGTTCGAGTCCGGAAGCCGGCGCTTTTCAGGGGCAAACGCCCGTCACGCTTGCCAGATGCTCCGCAGCATCCCTCGTTAGACCGTCGCTGCCAAGGATCGTGTACCGGTCACGGATCTCGTGCGCGGTTGTGAGGGCTTCGATCACATCCGCGCGTTCAAGGCCCGCATCCTGCGCCGTGGTGGGGGCACCGATGTCGTCGAGAGCGGTTTTGATCCTCTCCCAGGGCCCGTTGTGCAGGTGCATCATCATGATGGAGCCAAGCCCGACCTGTTCACCATGCAGGGCCTGGCCGGGCGCGATCTTGTCGAGGGCATGACTGAACATGTGCTCGGCCCCGCTGGCGGGCCTGGATGATCCGGCCACGCTCATGCTCACCCCGCTGACGATGAGGGCTTTGACGACGAGCCACGCGCTTTCTTCGATCCCGGGCCGGATCTGGGATGCGTGATCGATGACGAGCTCCGCGCTGGTTTCCGCGAGGGCTTTGCTGAAGCTCGACATAGGTTCGCCCCGCAAGCGGTGGGCCAGGCGCCAATCGCGGACGGCGGAGAGGTTGCTGATGGCATCCGCGCACCCGGCGGCGAGCAACCGGTAGGGGGCCTGGATGATGATGCTGGTGTCCGCGACGATGGCCATGGGCGTGACGCCTTCCCGGCTTGCTGCGCCTTTCTTGCTTCGAACGCTCGCTCGGGGGCTCGTGATGCCGTCATGCGCCGCGCTTGTGGGCACGCTCACGAGGGGCCCGCCTATACGTTTGGCAGCGAGCTTGGCGGCGTCGATGACGCGACCGCCTCCGACGCCGTAAACGAAGCGTCCCTGCGTCTCTTCGGCTTCGTTGAGCGTGGCCTCGATCTGCTTGCGCGTGGCCCCTTCAGCGAGGACGGTGTGGACCGTGTACCCTGCATCTTCGAGGATGTCCGCGACGCGATCGCCTGCAACGCCTCGAGTGTTCGGGCCGGTGACGATCACGGCGGGGTCTTGCAGATCCAACTCGCGAGCAAGGTCCCCTGCGTCGTCGATGACATCGGCTCCGACGAGGACGTTGCGGGGGAACTGCATCGATTTGGCTTTGTCGAAGACGGTGTCCACACGGGTGAAGGGGGGTCTTGATGTTTTGAAGGTTCTCCTTCGTGCACGTTCCTCTTCAGGGGGCCATCAGGGGGGTTTCTTGGTCGACTGCAGGGTTGGGGATGTTCGCGTACGGGGAGGCTGTTTGGGTGAGGAAGCCTTCGATGCTGGATGCCAGCTCGGGCCCGTATTGGACCTCTGATGGGCATGCCGCATCGCCCCATTGCGCAGCGAGGAAAAGATCGCCGCTGAAGGAGCCGGCGGGGGTGGACACAGTGGCTTCGTACGTGCCTTCGGGCACGCCGACGGTGTTCTCGACGCCGTTGTTCCCGACGAACGTGTCGCTCCATTCCAGGATCCGCTCTCCGTCTTGATCCTCGAGGGTCACGACGAACTCGCCCGCCCCGAACCCGCTCGCGCTCACATGGAGATCCCCCGCATCCTCTACCGAGACCGTGCTTGAAAGGTCGTTGATGGGCGTGACTTGCCCGGTGTCCGAATCGACATCACAACCCCCACCTTGGCCCTCCGGGGGAGACGAGGGCGCGCTTGGTCCGTAGGATGTTTGGCTTGTCTCGATGGTGATGATCTCGCCCGTGTTCGCGTCGACGAGGGCTTGGGCCTTCTCCCCGGATTCCAGCGCGTTCGCGTGAACCATCCAGACGGGCGTGGGATCTTCGCTCTCGTCCACAGGGAGCATGCTCAAGCGCCACACGACAAGGGCATCGTTCGCCATCGGGGGCCATGTCTCGTTGTTTTGGAGCATCGTTGCGGCTTCGTCGCTGGAGACGCTCCAGGGTTCAAGCGGCGTCATCTCTTCATCCCCGTGGCGCGTGTCTTGGGAGTACTCGGCAAGGACGCCAATTCCCGAGGCGGTCAGAATCGCGCTTGAGCGCTCTTCCCCGATGAACAAGAACCCCCACCCGGGCGCGTTCCCGTCGCCAGGTTCCTCGTTAAGGTGCAAGATCAAATGCTTGTCATCCTCCTTCACCTCAAGGGGGGGTTCGACGCCCCAGACCTCGACAAGGTCGGGATCATCCACATGGCTTGCTACGGCGTTCTCGGCGTTGCTTTGCAAATCCTCGGCCGGTTGCGTCGCGGCGCCAGCGAAGATGCATCCGGACACGACGACCAAAAGGACGAGGGTTGCTGCCTCCAACTTCATACGCAAAGGACGCTTTGGCGGTTTTTAAGTGTTCTCTCGTTGCCGATGAAACCTGTGGAGGAGGCCCACAAACCCTATCCCACCCCAGGGCCTGGGGATGGATGATGCCTCTTCGAACGTCCTTCTCAGGGAAGGCCTGGGTGCTTCCCGATGACGTGGATACGGATCAGATCGTTCCAGGGAAGTACTTAGCGAAGATCACGGAGGAGGAGCTTGGCCCCCACGTGCTGGAAGGGTACGATCAAGCGTTCCCCGAGAACGTCAGCGAGGGCGACATCATCGTGGCAGGCGAGAACTTCGGATGCGGGTCCTCACGCGAACATGCACCCCTCGCGATCAAGGGCGCAGGCGTCCCGGTCGTGCTCGCAGAGAGCTTCGCGCGCATCTTCTATCGGAACGCGTTCAACGTGGGCCTTCCCGTGCTCGAGGTCGAGGGCCTCCCGGAGGCCACAAGCGAGGGAGACACGCTCGTCGTGGACCTTGAAGAGGGAACCGTCACGAACGAAACAACCGGCGACACCTTCCAAGCCGAACCGCTCTCCGAGAAAGCCCTGGAACTCGTCGAAGCCGGCGGATTGATCAACCTCACACGCAGCAAACTGGACCGCGACGATTAGGCCTGCTTGGGGCCCGGAGCGATGCCTTGGCAGGATTCAACAACGGCGCTCAGGATCACCTCCCACGCCCGCCACCACGCGGGCCGGAGAACCACCATGTACACCGTCATCCGCGTTTGGGAAGGAGACGAAGACCAGCTTGAGGAATCAACAGAGAAAGTGCGCGACCGCTTCATCCCACAGATCAAGGACGTCAAAGGGTTCCACTCCTACTACTTCCTCCACGGTGACGGAGGGAACGTCGCGACGATCAGCGTGTTCGACGACCGCAAAGGAGCCGAACAATCCACGACCATCGCCCGCTCCTTCGCCGAGGAAGAACTCGAAGACATCGTGCAAGGCCCCCCTGAGATCATCGAAGGAACCGTCGCCATCCACGAAGCAGCCCAACGGTAGGCCAAAGACCCGATGGCAACCTGCCCAACCCTACGCCCACAACACTCATAACCTCCCTAGGGCTCGTTGGCCTCATGCGAGGCCGTTCCCGGCGTTGGATGCTTCTCTTCCTTGTGCTCGCTCTCGCCACGGCAGGCTGCATCGGCACGCAAGAAGCCATCGAGGAAGACGCAACGGAAGCCCCAAGCGCTTCCATCGATGACCTCACCGAACCCATCTACGAGGCCATCCAACGCACCGAGCACGTCATCCAGGACACCGTTCACGGGGAGGAAACGAACGAGATCTGGATGGACGTCTACCGGCCCGAGAACGCCGAAGACCCTGTCCCCGTCATCCTCGTCTTCACCCCCTACCAAAGCCTCGGCGACGCCCTAGGCAGCCTTAGCGCGCTCGACGGAGACGTGCCCATCCCCCCCGAAGAATCACCCTACAACCCCGCGCTCGTCGACTTCTTCACCCCCCGCGGCTACGCCGTCGCGTTCGCAAGCGTCCCCGGCAACCACAACAGCGGCGGCTGCATCGACCAAAGCGGGCCCGACCAATGGAAAGACGGGTACGCCGTCGTCGAATGGCTCGGCACCCAAGAATGGAGCAACGGCAACGTCGGCATGTACGGAGCCAGCTACGACGGCGAAACCCAGATCACCACCGCGCTCCTGAACCCCCCCAGCCTCAAAACGATCGTACCCACCGCCAGCGTCGACAGCCAATACAAATACCTCCACTACGGCGGCGTCCCCTACGAGCTCCAAGGCGCCGGCACCATGGCCGCCTACCTCGCCATCAGCGCCATCCCCGGCACCCGCCCCAACGCCGCCCTCACCTACCACGAACGCTTCACCTGCCAACCCGAGAACCTCGAACGCGCCCTCGACACCACCGGCGACTGGCACACGTACTGGGAAGATCGCGCCTACCACAAGCTCGCCCCCGAATCCAACGTGACCATGCTCCGCACCCACGGGTTCCAAGACTGGAACGTCAAACCCGACCACATCGACCCCAGCACCAACGAATGGGGCGGAGAAACCCGCGCGATTTACGGCCAATGGGGCCACGCCCAACCCGACCGCGACGACTGGTGGGGCCACGGCGACATCCTGCACCAATGGTTCGACGAACACCTCCACGGGATCGACACCGGCATCAAAGACGCCCTCCCCCCCGTCCTCTTCGAGGACACGCAAGGGCAATGGTACGGCGTCAACGACTTCCCCATCACGGACCAAGAACCCGTCACCTTCCACCTCACCCATGAGGGCACCCTGGAAGAGCATGTCAACGAACCCGGGGAACTGATCATCCACGACTACCCCCGAGATGCACCCGGCATGAGCATGGGAACCACCGGACCAACCGTATCCACAATCGGGGAAACCCTCACCGATCACCCGGCCACGCTCACGTTCGAAACCACCCCCTTCGAAGAGGAGTTCTTGATCACCAGCCGACCCACGCTCAACCTCACAGCAACGACCGACCAAACCTCCACGCACTGGGTCGCCCACCTCGAAGTTGTAAGGACCGATGGGGAAAGCGAATGGATCAACCGCGGGTACCTCGACGCGACGCAACGCCACGGCGTCGAAACGACCGAACCCCTCACCCCTGGAGAGCCCTACACGTTCACGCTTGAGATGTTCCCCCAGGCGGATGTCATACAACCCGGAGACGTGCTACGGTTAACCCTCACGAACACGGACGATTGGGTCCATCAAGACGACTCGTACGCGACAAGCACGATCGAAACCGGCCCGAACGCGACGCTCGCTCTCCCCGGGCTCTCGCCCAATGCGACGATGCATGACCCCGACCGGTTGGAAACGATCGGTTGAAACCCCTCACTCTTCGCTAGGGACATCGATCGTGAACGCAGCTCCAAGCAGGATCAGGCCTCATCAGGGTGCCCAACAAGGGCGTTGGGGAAGGCCCCTAGGATGCAGACGATCGTAAGCGCAAAACCGAACACCTTGGTCACGTGGGATTGGAGCACCATAGAACCAAGCAAACAGCCGCATCACCGAAGGCGTTCCCAAACTCATCCTATCCCTGTCCATCGAGGATTCAACCTCCAAGACCAAGGTTCACGCGCCAAGCCGCGTAACGAGCTCCTCCAGCGGGTGAGCGTTCAGGATCGATCCTTTGGGAAGCCAAGCCTTGCGCGCCTGATCGACACCAAAGCGCATCACCTCCATCTCTCCAGGACTGTGAGCGTCCGTGCTGATCACGAACGAAACCCTGTCCCGATGCTCGAACGCATCACGCCAATCGAGATCTAAACGCTTGGGTTGAGCGTTGATCTCAAGTGCAACCTTCTCGCGCTCAGCGATGCTCACGATGCGATCCAAGTCCAGCCTGTTCCCCTTGCGCCGGTTGAGCTTCCGGTTCGTTGGGTGCCCGAGGATATCCACAGGATACGCTTCAAGCGCGTGCTCGATGCGATCGGATGCATCATCCACCATGTCATGCATGCTCGCCACGACGAGATCCATCTCATCGAGCATGTCCTCAGGCACGTCGAGACCATCGGGGACGATGTTGGCTTCGACACCCCATAGGACGGTCGTGTCGATGTTGGCCTCCTCGTTGATCTCTTGGATCTCGTCTCGCTGCTGATAGAGCTCGTCTTCGCTGGGAGCGTTCGCGATGCCCAAGCTGGGCCCGTGATCGGTGATGAGGATGTAGTCGTACCCAAGCGTGTTGGCTTTGCGCGCCATCGCTTGGATGTCCGTGACCCCATCGCTGTACGTTGTATGCATCTGGAGGTCGCCCCGGATGTCGCTTAGGGTGACCAGGTCAGGGAGGGTGCCTTCTGCAGCGGCTTGAACTTCGCCGTTCCCTTCCCGGAGTTCGGGAGGGATAGGGGGAAGATCAAGGGCTTCGTAGAGGCTTGTTTCTGTGGTGAAGGCGTGTGTTTGGCCGTCTTGTTCGAGGCCTTGGGGTGTCAGGGATCCTCCGGCTTGTTGGGCGTGGGCTTGAAGGTCTTCAAGGTGGGCAGGTGCGCCTGTGGCGTCCAGGAGGGCCCCGCCGTGGTGGGTTTCCCAGGTCGTTGTGAGGGTTGCTGGGGTCCCTGTGACGAGTTCAACGGTGGCTTGGCTGGGGGAACGGTCGAGGATGTTGTGTGCTTCGGCGAGGTTCGTGAACGCATCAAGGGTCGCTTCAGGCTTCTTCGTGACCGCGACGAGGTGGATGCGGGCTGCGGTGGGGCATCGGCGCCGGATGCTGCCTGCGGTCGTGATGGACCGGATGGGGGCGGCCTGGGTGAGGCGTTGTTGAAGGGTTTCGGCTGCGGTTTCCAGGTCGCTAAGCAGCCAGCGGTTCATCGCTTCTCGGACGTGTTCGACTTGTTCGAGGATGCCCGTGACCGTCTTGGGGCCGAACCCGTCGAGTTGCCCGATCTTGCCTTGCCTGGCGGCGGCTTCAAGCTCGTCGAGCGTGGTGATGCCAAGCTCGGACCAAAGGCGGGCAAGGCTTTTGGTTCCTAAGCCTCGAACCTTCTTGAGGGTCGTGATGTCGACCGGGACCTCCTCGCGAAGGGTCTCAAGGGTGCTCATGGTGCCGGTGTCAAGGGCCTCGATGATCTTGGCACGGATGGCGTCACCGACGCCTTCGATGTTGGCGAGGGTGCCCTCTTCGCGGAGGTTCGTGACGGGTTCCTCGGTGTGTCGGATGTTGCGGGCTGCGCGTCGGTAGGCGCTTGGTTTGTACCGGGTGCCGCGGAGGTCTTCGAGGTCCGCGAGTTCCTCGAGCATACGGGCGACGGTTTCGTTCACGCTGAGCATGAGGCCAGCGGCATCAGGGCCAACGCTGGCTTCAGGCTTCGGGAAGGCTCATGTTCGTTTGTTCGCACGGAGACATATTCTGTCCACCCGGCTTCGCGGAGGTTCCAAGTACCAGGAGACCTACGGGGTGGTGGGATGATGCGCCGGTTTCACCGGTTGCTGAATCCCCGCCCCGGGCCGGTTGACTTCGGATGCTCCATCCGCGTCTCCCGTGCCTTCCACCTCGGCCCGGGGTGACCCCCCCACTTCTTCGGAACCTTCCCGATATCATGCTTCCACGCGCACAGCCTGCGCCGTGTCCACCTTGGCAGCGCGGCGTGCCGGCGGCACGGTGCTCAACAAGGTGGCTGCTAAGCTGAACAGCGTCAAACCGAGGATGGATAACCAAGGGATCTGGAAAGGGACGCCGGCGGCTTGGAAGAACCCTAACCATGATGCGTACGCTGCAGCGATCCCGATGAAGATGCCGGGGAGGATGCCAAGCATCGCGGTCAACAGCCCCTCGCCCACGAGGCTTGCCTGCACATGTTCTCCCGGGAGGCCCATTGCGCGTAGCACGCCCAACTCGTGCTCTCGCTCTAACGCGCTTTTGGCTGTCACGATGCCCAAGCTGGCGACCCCGATGACGAGACCCAACCCTAGGAACACCTGCAGCACGGTGTAGAAGCGTGCATTGAGTTCTTGGATGTCCCTGGCTTCTGCTCGTATATCGTCCGCGGACAATCCCAGGTGGGCGAACGCGCGTTCAAGTTCATCCGCAACGGCCGAGGGATCCTCACCGTCCTGGACGGTGATGAGGAAGGCGGTCCCATGACCAGGGAACAGGTCCCTGACCGTGTCTTCCTCCAGGAAGATGCCCCCCAGGTACTGCTGGCTTTGCGCGCCCTCGACGGTGAAGTTGAACGAGCGCGTAGCCATCTCAAGCGTTAACTGTTCCCCGCCCTGAACCGCTCCCAAGCGGCCGGTCTCATCCACGTCGTACACGCGAGAGACGATCACGCTCTCAGGATCCTGGCTGACGGCTTCGTAGGCCTCCTGATCCGATTCGAACGGTTCAGCTCTCGAGACAAGCTCGTACGCGTTCTCCTCCGCGAAGCCCGGGGTGATGCCATAGAAAACGTCCACGGGGGGCCCGTGGTACTGGACCGGGCGTCCATCGATGGTGACGGCGTCTCCGCCTACGAGACGAGCGGTGGGGAGGGCATGGCTCGTGGAGATGGAGTCAAGCACGGAGGGGTCGCCTTCGAGGTTCTCTTCGGCCCACGGTTCCAACCCCTCGATGGGTAACCGTGTCTCAGCGTAGACATCGAACCCGCCAGCCTCCCGTTCAGGGTCCACTTCGAACACGGCGAAGAACGTGGAGAAGAAGATCAGGACGAGCAAGATGAGCGCGAACATGCTGGCGGTCAACCCGGTCCGAAGCTGCTTGCGCGTGGGGTAGCTGGAAGCCACGAGCGCGGCCGGACTGAACCGACCAAGGCGTTGGGACGCCCATGAGAGGGCGGTGGGAAGCCCGGGGAGGTTGATGAGGGCGATGACGCCCATGATGACGAGAAGGACCCCTCGGGTGGGGATCATGTAGGGTGCCTCGCTGGAGGGTAGCTCTAACCCGACCACGGTCCACAACCCGTACGCGACGACGCTCGTGGAGGCGAGGAAGAGGACGTTGCGTGTATTCCAGGATCGCCCGATCCACGCGATGGCTCCTGCCAAGAGGGCTGCGGGTCCAAGCAGGAGGAGGGTGAACCAGCCGGTGGGTATGTGAAGGGCGGACAGGAGCACGCCGGTTCCAAGAAGCCAGTGTGCGGGTCGTGATCGGTTCGGGTTGGGAGGATCTTGGCGGTCCTTGAGCCCGCTTGCGATGTGGAGGCGGGAGAGGCGGTAGCCTGTAGCGGCAACGATGATCCCCGTGACGATCAATCCGATGGCGGCGGAGAGCGCGACGGTGGGAAGGTCAGCGATGAAGGGGATGGGGAGGGCGTCGGGTCCAACGATGAAGCGGTTGATCGCCTCGATGAGGACGTATGCGAGGCCAAGGCCGAGGATGGATCCTATGATGGCGCCGGGGATAGCGTAGAGGGTCCCCTCGAGCGTCATGGAGGCGGTGAGGTGGCTTCGTTTCATGCCAAGAGCGCGCATGACGCTCATCTCGACGCGGCGTTCTTGGCCGAGCATGGTGAACAGGTTCACCACAAGGAGGAGGCCGGCCACGATCGTGAAGGACGAGAGGGTGGTCAGGAACCGGGTGAAGTCGCTGCCGGCTTGTTGGGCGTGCTCGACGATGTCGGCTTTGGTTGTTTCGACGTTGAGGGCTTGAACGCTCGGTTCTGGGTGTGCTTGTTGCGTGGCTTCGAGCGCGTCTTCCAGGGGGGGCATGACGTCGGGCGTGTGGTGGAGGCCTTCACGTTCGTCCCCGGGGTTGGAGGTTCGGATGACGTTGATCTCGTTGGGGCGTTCGAGTTCGTGTTGGAGCCGTTCGAGGGGGAAGAAGAGGGCAGGTTCACCGGTGAAGCCGCCTTTGCCTTCGTTGGTGACGATCCCGTCGACGCGAGCGGTGAACGTGAGGGTCCCGGCGAGCCTGTCGATCCGGTCGGCGATGGGGCCGAGGCGTTCGATGGTTTCGCGTCCTTCGCGGAGTTGGTCGAGGTCGTAGGCGGGGGCCAGTTCGAGGATGATGAGCTGGAAGGGTTGTTCGATGGCGGCTGTGCTTTGGATGTGTGCCGTCCATTCGCCGGGGGTGGCGGTTGCGTTGAGGATGATGGGCACGTTGGGGTCGCCGGGGGCGCCTTGTGTGTCGTGGTAGGTGGTCCCGTTGGGGGCGGTGAGGGTGAGATCGAGGTCGGTGGTGTTCTCGGGGCTTTGCCAGGCGAGGATCGCAGTGAGGCGTGTGGCGTCGGGTTGGACGTGGAAGTCGAACCGTTCGGTGGTGACGCCGTTGGGGTCGCCGGGGAATGGGGGGGCATCGAGGGGGAGGGTGTTGCTTGCGGCGCTGGTGACGGTACCGTTGTGGGTGTGGATGGTGGGGACGAGGGGGTCGAGGGGTTTGGGAGTGTGAAGGGTGAGGGTGTCGCCGGTTTGGAGGTTGAGGGCGTCTTTGGCGTTTTTGTTGGCGAGGATGGTGGTTTCGGTGAGGGTGTGGGGGCCTTGGTGGGGATGGAAGGTGCCGAAGTTCTCTTCGTCGGGGGGGAGGCCGATGAGCATCGTGTCGGGTTCGGTGTTGCCTTGTTGGGTTTGGGCGATGCCGGTGGGGAGGATGGTGGGGGAGTCGGCGACGTGGGGGGCGCGTTGGTGGGTTTCTTGTGCGAAGCGTTCGGCGGCGGGTTGGGGGAAGAAGAAGTCACCTTCGGTGCGGATGGTTTGGTCGGTGTGGTCGAGCACGTCGTAGGCGATCTCTGTGATGCCGGCTTGGGCGGCGGTGCCGGCGAGGAGGCTTGCGGCGAGGACCATGGTGCCGACAGCGACGGCTGCGGCGGCGGCGATGGCTTGGGGTTTGTGGCGTTTGGTGTTGCGTTTGGCGATGGCGAAGAGGCGGCCGAGCATCATGCCTCACGGGGGGCTTCGTTTGCGAGGCGTCCGCTTTCCATGCGGATGCTTCGGTGTGCGATGTCGAGGACTTTGGGGTCGTGCGTGACGATGACGTAGGTTTGGTCGTGTTCTTGGTTGAGGCGTTGGATCAGGTCGAGGACGTTCTTCCCGGTTTTCTTGTCGAGGTTCCCGGTGGGTTCGTCGGCCCAGACGATGGTGGGGTCGTTGACGAGGCTTCGGGCGAGCGCGATGCGTTGTTGCTCGCCGCCGGAGAGTTGGTTGGGGAGGTGGTCGGCTCGGTCGGCGAGGCCGACGCGTTCGGCGCTGGCCTTCACGCGTTGCCACGCACCCTGCCGGCTCAGCCGGCCCCCGCGGGCGTTGAGGAACACCGCCGGGACGCGCGGGGCCAGCGCCGGACGCCCCTGGACGAGCCAGCCGTCGAGCGCGACCGCGGCGACCTCG
>PWVY01000229.1 GCA_003561665.1 Thermoplasmata archaeon | reverse complement strand
GCGTTGGGGGCTTGATACCTTGGCTTTACCCTTGGGCGAGCTTTTGGTCGGGTTGTACCTGGGCTTGCTTACGGGTCTTTTCCCAGGGTTCATCGCGTTCGGCATCGGTTTCGGGTTCAAGTACTTCACAGACGTGACCGTGCCCGGGTTGGGTGTGGTCGTTCTTGGGGGAGCTTTGGCCGGCATCAGCGGGGGCTTGCTGGGGTTGCTTGAGCCCCAGTTGGCTGAAAGTTGGGCGGGGATCACGGCCGTTCTCGTGATCCTCATGGTTTGTTTGTGGTCGCATAGTCAGGGGGATAAGCTGGCTGCGGAGACTCCGCGGGGGTTGACCCTGAAGAATATTCGGGAAAGCCGTGCCTCGACGAGCCTTTCCGAGTTCGTTGACTCGTACGGGCAGCTTCGTATCCGGCCCCTTGGCGAAGTGCAAGACCTTGAAGGGTACCCTCCGTTACCGGAGGATGTTCGAGCCATCATCCAAGGGGAGCATTGGAAGTTCCCGGCCAAGTTGAGCATCCCCGAGATCGAAGCCCGTTTGGAGGAGCAGCTCACGAAGGATCATGACTTGGCGGATGTGAACGTGACGTTGGATAAGCGGGGGCGTGCTGAGATCCAAGCAGCTCCCCCCGCCGCGGGCCTCTCCAAGCGCATCCCCGCCGGGACGCGCGGGGTGACCATCAAGACGCTCTTGCCTACCGGCATCGTGCGCGGGGATACGGCAACGCTGAGACTCCCCGATGGGGATGTCTCCGGGTCAGTCGTCAGCGCGCGCACGTTCGAAACCAAGGAGGCCTCCCTCCCCCCTCCTTCACCGGGTCAAGAGAAGGAACCGGACGTTGACCTCAAGGATGAGGCCGGGGCGCTCCCTGTTCCGGTGAAAGCACCTACGACGCGAGGAGGAGAGGGGGAGATCACGCTCGCGCTTCCCTTGGAGGATGCGAAACGCGTGCTCGGATCCAAGAAGGCGCCCGTCGTCATCCACGCTCGTGGAGAGCAACGGGAGTTCGAGGCTGTTGGCCTCCTGAAGAAGCACGGGAACCGGTTTCGCAAAGTGACGCTCCCTGAGGCAGGCCCCCTGGTGGGTGCCACCATCGGTAAAGCTCGTGTTCGGGATACGTACGGTGTCGCGATCCTGGTCATCAAACGGGCCACCGAGCGCATCATCGCGCCCTCCGGGTCCACGGTTCTGCAAGGGGGAGATGGGCTCATCGTCGTGGGTCAACCTGAGAAGCTGACCGCGTTCCAGGAGGTGTTCAAATGAGTGCTCTTCTCCAGCTCCTTGGCCCTGCCGTGGGCGCGGTCTTCCACGTGATCGGGTTAGCCCTTTTGGCCGGGTTCGTCACGTTCATCGCGGCGTTCCTTTTCCGTTTGAAGGCGAGGATCGAGCTGCCCGAGGGGCCCACCGTGCTTCTTGGGTTGGGAACCGTCGCGTTGTACCTGAACACGCGCTTGCTCTTCGTACAGGTCCTGGGGGACGAAGGGCAAGCGTTGACGCTGGCTGAAGCCTTGCTCAACGTGGGCGTGTTCCTCGCTGCAGGCCTCACCTCGTACGGGGGACGCTCGCTGGGGCACAAGGCAGCAACGACGGATCGTTGGGACTGGGGCCGGTTGCAACCGGGCCTTAGCCCCATCGTTCGAGCCACCGGTCGGTTCATCACGGTGACCTTGCCCGATGAGGTGCACGACATCGAAGGGTACGACCCGGTGCCTGAGGAGACCAAGGGCGCGTTGGCGGGGGAGACGTTCGATTTTCCTCGAGGGCTCTCGCTGGCCGAGGTGACCGAGCAGCTAGTGGACCGGTTGAAGACGAAGCACCACATCGGGTACGTGGATGTCGAACTGGACGCGGAGGGGGGCGTCAAGCACCTCGCGGTGGGTCAACGAGCCGTAGGCCTTGGCCCCACGCTGCCCCCGGGGAGCGTGGCTGTGGCCGTGCGTTCGGATCCACCGTTCAGCGCCTCGCCTGGGGACACCGTGCAGGTTTGGGAGACCGGGGAGGGGGTGGAGCGGGTGGGCACGGGCGAGCTGCGGGCGACGGTAGATGGGAACGTGGCGACGATCGCGGTGGATGAATCCATCGCGCATCGGATCGATCCGGAGGTTGAGCACCGGTTGATGACGCTGTCCGCGGATGCGTACCCTGACCGGGAGTTCGCTGCGATCCTTCGCCGAGGGGTGGAGACGATGAGCATCGTGGAGTTGACCGCGGAGAGTTCCTTGTTGGGGGTCCCCGTGGGCGCGTTGGATGTGACCGTGATCGCGGTTCAATCAAGCCAGGGCGCGGTGGATACCCTCCCTTCCCGCGCCCGACCGTTGAGGGAGGGGGATCGTGTGTTCGCGATCGGGCGACCGGAACGGTTGCGCAAGTTGGCCACAGCTCCCGGCGTGATCCCAAGCAACGCGGAGGGCCTTCGGGAGGCTGCGTTGAAGGCGTTCAAGCGGTTCCGACGGGAACGAGAGGACGGGCAGGATGTCACGATCGACGGGCCTTGAGCGTTCCAAGGACCTCGTCGAGGGTTGCTCCGTGTTTTTTGGCGAGGACGAGCGCGTGGTAGATAAGATCGGCAAGCTCGTGAGCAAGCCCGTCCCCGTGTGCGATTGGGTCCTCGTGCTTGGCCTGTTCGACGACCTCGCGGGCTTCTTCGAGCACCTTGGCCTCCACGAGCCCGTTCTCGGTGAGAAGACGCGTGGTCCAGGATCCCTCCGGGCGGTCCACGTTGCGCTCCTCGATCACACCCCAAAGCTCGTTGAGGATGGGATCCCCACCGCCTTGGATCGAGGTGAAAAAGCACGACGGCTCGCCGGTGTGACAGGCTGGCCCCTCGGGTTCCACGAGGGCCAGGAGAGTGTCCTGGTCGCAATCCAAACTCAACCCGACGACGCGTTGCAAGTTCCCGCTTGTCTCCCCTTTCTTCCAGAGCTCTTGGCGCGACCGGGACCAGTAATGCATCCACCCCGTCTCGAGGGTTGCCTTGTACGCTTCCGGGTTCATGTAGGCAAGCATGAGCACGCGCCCCGTTCGTGCATCCTGCGTGATGCAGGGGACAAGACCATCTTGCTTCTCGAAATCCACGGGTACCTCTTGGGGCATCGTGCGTCCAGAGGGCTCGACCGTTGATAGGGGCAACGGTCCAACACCGCCTCACGCGTCGTTTGCTAGGGGAAGCCGGACCAGGAACGTGGAACCCTCCGGGCCCGTGTCCGCAAGCCGGATGGTGCCCCCGTACTCTTCCACGAGCGTCTTCACCAAGAACAAGCCCAACCCGGTCCCTTCCGATGCATGCCCCTTGACCCCTTCCTCGAAGAGATGCTCTTGCACCGGATCAGGAACGCCCGGGCCATCGTCCTGGACTTGAACACGCGCATGCGTGCCCTCCACATCGGCTCTCACGGTGACGCTTGGCACCGCGTTGGGGTTGTGCTGAACCGCGTTGCTCACAAGGTTCTCTATCACGCGAGGCAAAAGATCGTCAGCAACCACGTGCACGGACGGGTCCACGTTGGATTCCAAGCGGATCCTCGCGCGAGGGTAACGCTCCTGGCTGCCCTCCACCGTCTCCTCAAGCACGGAGCCAAGAGGAACAGGGAACAATCGCTCACGAGCCGATCGTGAGAAGCTCCGCGCCAGGTGCGTTAGATCCAGGATGTGCTGTGCACCCGACCGGATGTACTTGACCGCATCCCGGTCCGCCTCCAACGAGAGAAGGTTCGCGTACCCATGGATCATCGTCGCATCGTTGCGAATGTCATGACGAAGAAGCCGCAACACGAACCGCATCTGATCCGTAAGCTCCTCAGCGCGCTCCCGCTGGAGCCTGTTCTCCACGTAGCTTGCCCCGACGAACAGCGCCAAAACAGCCCCTCCAAGACCCGCAAGGTTCGCCGTGAGCAACGGT
>PWVY01000307.1 GCA_003561665.1 Thermoplasmata archaeon | reverse complement strand
GTGCTTTCGTCAGTGAAGGTGACTGCTTCGCTGGGGTCGGGGGGTGTGGGGGTGTAGGTGAACGCGCTGTTGGGGTCTTGGGGGTGCACGGTGAGGGGGTGGGTGTCGGTCCAGGCGTTCCCGTTGGGGTCGGTGACGGTGAGGGTGACGGGGTAGGTGCCGTACGCGTTGTAGGTGTGCGTGGGGTTGGGGTGGTTGCTGGTGGCATCGTCGCCGAAGTCCCAGTGGTAGGTGAGCGTGTTGGGGTCACCGGAGGGGTAGAGGACGTTGGCTTCGAACGTGACGGGTTCGAGGGTTTCGGGGTCGGTGGGGGCGTGGTGGATGTCGTCGATGATGGGGTTTGCGGGTTGGAGCATGCGGCTTTCGTTGCTGTCCCCGATGATGGGTAGGCCCATGCCGAAGAGGACCTCGGCGTATCCGTTGCCGGTGACGTCTGCAAGGGTGGGACCGGAGAGGCCGCCTTCGGGGGCTTCGTGTTTCCAGGTTTGTTGGAATTGGCCGTTGGTGGTGGGTTCGATGGCGGCGACGATGCCGGGTTTCAGCTCGCTATCGAGGGGGTTTTCAGCGTTGAGGTCGATGGGGATGGTGAGGGCGATGATGTTCTGTGCCCCATCGCGGTTGATGTCTGTGGTTGCGGGGGATGCGATGACCCAGCTGTCTTCGTCGTGGCGGTCGTCCTCGATCACGTAGTTCCGGGTGGGTTCGAGCTGTTGGTCCGTGGTGAACTCGAGGGCTTGGAGGCCGTTCCAGACGCCGTGGATGATCTCCAGCGTGTCGTCGTGGTCAAGGTCCGCGACGAGAGGGGAGGTGATGGATAGGATCGGGGTCCCGTACGTGGTGGTGTCGTGGATCTCGCCAGTGAGTCCATCGAGCACGGTGAGGTAGCCTTCGAACTGGAGATCGGCAGGGTTCACGCAGGATCCTCGGGGGCCTTGGTTCCCGACGACGATCTCCGTGTTCCCGTCGCCGTTGAGGTCCGTGGCTACGGGTGAGGACATGGTGGGCCCTTCGAGGGCTTGGTCCCAAAGCAGGCTCCAATCGTCGCTTGCGTCTTGCTCGAAGACGTACACGCGGCCTTCATCGTCTCCGGTTTTGGGATCCGCGGTGGGGTGAAGGGTGCCGAAGATCAAGCATGCAGCGTCGGGGACGCCGGTGGAGACGATGATCTCGGGTACACCGTTGCCGGTGATGTCTTTGACGAGGGGGCTGGACCAGGCGGGCGCGTTCAGCTCGTGCTCGAAAAGCACCTCGCTGAGGTCCGAGGCCATGATGAAGAGCGTGCCGTCATCCCCGGGTTGGCTTCCCGGAAGCAGGATCTCGGGCGTCCCGTCCCCGGTCACGTCAGCGACGGTGGGGGAACCGACGATCAGATCCCGGTCATTTGATCCCATGGAGAAGCTTGCTTCAAGGGATCCGTCCGTCGCGTCGAAGCGGTACCATTGGCTCGCCTCTGCTTGGCCCACGATGACGCCGGTGCCATGGGCGTCTTCCACGATCGCGGGCGTGGCTCCAAACCCGCCCAGGTTGAGCCCGGGTGCTTGGGCTTCCCATTCAACCTCGCCGTCAGGCGTCAGGGCATAGAGGGACCCTTTCGTGGTCCCGTTGGCGGGCGTGGTGTACCCGGCCAGGAAGACGAGCGTTTCACCGTTCACGTCCGCCACGACGGGAGCCGCGATGGGGTACTGGTTGGTGAGGTTGAACGACCAGCCGATGCTGGGTTCCTGTATGCCGCCGGCGTATTGGGCATGCGCGGAGTGATCGGGGGACGCTCGCCATTGGTCCCATTGGCCTGATGCGGGGATCGTGGTAACGATGAGGACGATGGATAGGGTGATAGCTGCCCATCTTGCCTTCCTTGCGTTGTCCATTCCAGGGGCCTCCCGGTTGCGGCGAGGGACGGAACCCCGCCGCTGGGGCAGTGGCTTGGGGGATTCGTAAACGTAAGAAGGTTTGTTCCTCACGCCCGTGAACACCAACACCGGGAATCAATCAGACGGATTCGTGTTGGTGCGCATGGAAGGATGCGGAGGGCAGGATTTGAACCTGCGAACCCCTATGGGAGCGGAACTTGAACCCGCCGCAGTTGGCCAGGCTATGCTACCTCCGCTGTGTGCGAGACCCCAGAAACGGCCTCCGTGGTATAGCCTTAACGCGTCAAGCAGGGCCATAGCTCATCGGGACGTAGGTGAAGAGAAGTGTGGAAGGGAGCTGGCCTCACTAGGAGGGGATGGGATGCACTTACCTAAGGACACCAGCCGGGCCCTTCCACAGATACCCTTACAGGGGCACCTAGTATTTGGGTTTTACGAAGATGGTGGAAGGGGGCCAATCAGTCCGTTAGAACCATGCTAACGACGTTATTCCCACGAAGCACCACGGTTCCAAGCCGACGATTCCCGTCGTTGCTGCGCTCCTCGGTATCCTCGAGAACCACGTTCATGTACTGATCGTACCCAACGAACTCACCCTCCAAACGGCGGCCATCCTTGAGGATCAACCGCATCCGCTCGTCCAGGTGGTTCTCTAGCGCATCGAGGGGTAGGACCATGGGGCGCCAACCACCTTCTACCTATAAAGGGTTCGAGGGGTCAAGCATCACGCCCGGGAGGCCCACAACTCCTCCGGGAGCTCATCGTACACCGTGTCATCCTCGACGACGGCTTCCAAGCGCTCTCGGAACTGCTCGGCGTACCCGAGGATCTCGCCCTTGCGGAACATCCAGTAATGGGTCCGCCACTCGCGCCCATCGTAGAGGGTCGTCTCTTCGCGTTCCGTGGTCAACAGCCCCCACTCCTCAAGCATGTAGAACAGCTGTCGATCCTCGGGTTCAAGCACGTTATCGATGATGCGATCGTTGAATCCGAAGATATCCATAACGAACTCTGCATCTCGCTCTGCTTCCGAAGAGTCCAATCCTGTGGTCTCCTCGATAGCTGAGGACAAATCTTCGACGGTAATGATGTCGACCATGTGGAGCTCCCACCGAGGCGGTTAAGACGCTACCCTATTGTCCGTTCTCAAGAGGTATATAAGTTTCGTGTGTTAAGTTGACGTGGCACACCGTCCAAGGGCACACCCCAGGACCCCCCCGGACCCTCATCCATGCCTGGGGCCGCTGGTGTTTTATAATGGTTGCTCTCTGGAGCGAACATGACGCAGTGGCACGGCAAAGCGGGCCGCAAACCCAGCGGCGGCCGAAGCCCCGCGCACCGCGGGAAACGACGAGCCGAACTCGGCAGCGATCCGCAGCCGACCACGCTGGGCGAGGACAAACGAGCGAAGATCCGCATCCGTGGCGGAGACAAGAAAACGCGCCTGGTTCGAGCCGAAACCGCGAACATCGTCGACCCCGACTCCGGAGACGCGATAGCCGCGGAGATCGAAACCGTGGTCAAGAACGAAGCCAACCCGCACTACGTGCGACGGAACATCATCACGAAAGGCGCGATCATCCGCACCAGCGAAGGCGACGCGCGCGTCACCTCCCGCCCCGGGCAAGACGGATCCGTCAACGCGGTCCTCCTCGAAGACTAACCCCTTGGAGGATCCCTTGGTCACCCGCACCGACGAGAAGTACGTCCTCTACCCGGCGTACTTCGATAAAACCGAACCCCGCGGCCGCCGACGCATCCCCAAGGACCTCGCGATCCCGAACCCGACAGCCGAGGAAATCGCGAAAGCATGCGCGAAGCTCCGGCTTAAACCAATCCTCGAGAAGGACAAACATCACCCCGCCCGATGGCACGAAGGCGAAGGCCGCGTCCTCGTCCCCGTCCGCGGGAGCAAAGCGGTCCTAATCCGCCAAATCGGCGAGAAACTCGCCGAACTCCGTGAAACCTGAACCCCACCCCCCTCTTGACCCATACTCCCCCAATCAGGCCTGCCCCAACCACTCCTCAACCAGCGGCAACACT
>PWVY01000206.1 GCA_003561665.1 Thermoplasmata archaeon | reverse complement strand
TGATGCGTTCTGGCATGATCCAAGAAATCCTTCGATACACCTGAGGGAACATCCATCCCCACCCCGCCACGACCCCCCCACCGGGAAAGCGTTACGGTTTGCATCCAGCCCCCCGAGCAGGAACCAAAGCAATCCCCGAGCACGGTACAACCCTCAACGAATCAGGGCTTCACGGTGGAACGGTTTGCGGGATGACGGCAGACCCAACCTTCTCTTCGCCGCGATCCATCGACCCGTGGGAGAAAAGCATCGTTCCTCACCATCGGCATCGAGCCACACGGCAACGTGCAGGAGAAGAAGGGATAAACCGGCCCCAGAGGGATGAGAACGTTTTTCGCGAGCGAGCGAGCCTTTTTGCCAAGAGGCACGGAGGCGTGCAAGGAGACGACCTCTGCCCCGAGCAGAGAAACAAACACCATCGGGGAGCGCGATCATAAAGAGAGGCTCCGCGAGCAGATTGACGCCTGGCACAACCGCGACGTCCGCGGCCACGGGGCACGCTGAAACCCACAACCCAACCCCCAGAAAGCTTAAACCACGCGGGCGAAGCTCCGAACATCGAGGCTTGGACCTTGCACACCTCACACTTCCCCTGGCTTATCCTGCTCCTAGCCACGATCGCCCTCACAGCTGGATGCCTTGGCGAAGACGCGCAAGAACCCCAAGAGCTAGAAGCCGACGAGGCCACCCTCGACGAAGGCGCCACAAGCCACGCCGTGCTCGCCTTCATCGACACCGGCATCAACCCCTACCACGAGGACTTCCGCGCTGAGGACGAACGCTACCAACAGCACCCCTCCACGTACCTACCCGACTACCCTGAAGATGCCCAACGCCTCGAGCTCACCTTCGACCACGACGAACTCGAAGACGCCGTCCAAGCCGACTGCGAAGAATGGGAAAACGTCGAACCCGACACCCTCTACTACGTCCCCGGCACGCGCGTCATCGGCGCCATCTTCATCCCCACCGAGTACCAATCCTCCCCCGGCGCCCCCGAGGACTTCTCGTGCGATGGCGAGGTCGAATGGCCCATGTTCATCGACGGCGGCGGGCACGGAACCATGGTCGCCAGCCGAGGCGCCGGCAACGCGCACGGCGCCTGCTCCAGTTGCCTGATCGTCGCCGTGGAAGCCTTCGGAGCTGAAAGCGTCGAATGGACCGCGAACCAACCCTGGATCGATCTCCAATCCAACAGCTGGGGCCCCATAGCGCCCATCTACGACCCCACCGGCCTCACGCCCACGCTCACCGGATCCACACCCTCCTTCATCGAAGCCGTCGAGAACGCCAGCAACGAACAACCCAGCTTCTGGGCCAGCGGGAACGGGCTTCTCTTCCGCTTCGGCGTCGCCGGGCACCCCACGCAAGCCGCCCCCCACATGACGCCAAGCGTCATCCGCGTCGGCGGACACGACAGCGGGTACGTCAACACATGGCCCGGGTCAAGCCCGCACGTCATCTCGGACAGCTGCTGGGCCTGGGCCGCAGAGAACTACAGCATGAACGAAACCCCCCCCCGCACCGCCGGCGGCACCAGCGGAGCAACGCCCTTCGTCGCCGGCATCGCAGGGCAAACCATCCTCGAAGCCCGCACCCTCCTCGGGCACGCATCCACCGGCGTCGACGACGGCAGCCTCGCCCAAGGACCCCAAGGCCTCGTCGACGAAGGCCCCCTCTCCGATGGCGCCTTCACCATGGACGACCTCCGTGATGTCCTCTTCAAAACCGCCGACCCCCGCCCCGACCGCATCCAAGAAGACGGCGACGTCTGCACGCCCACCGAGATGCCCGGACCCTACGCCACCACGCCCATCGCCTGGGAAGATGTCCCCGAGGGGCCCCACGGGATCCCCTTCGTCGGGTACGGCGCCGTGACTCCCTACACGTTCGAAACCATCCAAAGCATCCTCCACGGCGACGCGCCCCTCCCCGAAAGACCCCACGAAGAAACCTTCTTCGACGCCGACGACGACGCACGAGAAACCACCTACGACGCCTACACGCTCCCCAACGACTAACCGAGTAGGTCAAAGGCTAAACTCGTGAAGGATGAGGGATCAAAACAACCGGGAAGGCCACCGCTCGAACCGACCGCCCAGGTTTGCAAGATAACCACAAACCAAGGCTTCTCCACACCCCCGCTTATGCCATGCATAGGGATGGATGGCACAGGGATGGAGCACGCACCCACCCCTCGTCAACCGGCCCAACAGATCACGGGGCGCACGAAGGGGGCGCCCCGTGACCCCTCCACCATCAAGCAACGCGCCAAGACCTACCGGTTCTTAGACCCCTCACGCACACCCTTCGCCAAACCCTCCGCCGCTTCCCTTAGAACGCTCGCATCCACCCCATCCAACACCCGCTGCACGAACGCTGACCCCACCACGACCCCATCCGCGCCAGCCTCAACCAAACGCGCCGCATGCTCCCCCCGGGACACCCCGAACCCCACGCACGCCGGCACCCCCGCCTCCCTCGCCACAGGAGCCACCCGCTCCACAAGCTCCACCGTTCGCGGATCCAACGCCTCACGCGCACCCGTCGTCCCGAACAACCCCACCACGTACAGGAACCCACGCGACACCTCCGCCAACGCGGCCAAGCGCGCATCGCTCGTCGCCGGCGACGCCAAGAACACCTGACACACCTCCTCCCCAAACGCCCCCAAGACGCCACCCGCTGCCTCCGGAGGCATATCCGCCAAGATGACCCCATCCACGCCCGCATCACGCACCGCGCCAGCGAACGCCTCATACCCCATCCGATGCGCGATGTTCGCGTACGTCATCACCACCAACGGCGTCTTCGGGTACATCGCACGCAGCTCCCCGCACGAAGCCAACACATCCCCCGGTCGAACCCCCGCATCCAACGCCTCCACCACCGCTTCTTGGATCGTGGGCCCATCCGCGATCGGATCGCTAAACGGGATCCCCACCTCCAACACCCCACACCCCCCCTCGATGAGCGCGCCCGCATACTCCAAGAACGCCTCCCTGCTTGGATGGTTCCCCACCAAATACCCCACCAACTGAGGCGCCTCGAAAACCGCCTCGAACCGCGTCAAAGCCGACCCTCCTCCGCCGCCGCCTGCAACGTATGCTGATCCTTATCCCCCCGCCCGCTCAACGTCACCACGACCACATCCTCCTCATCAAACTCCCCCTCCATCTCCAAAAGATGCGCCAACGCGTGCGCAGACTCCAACGCCGGAAGGATCCCCTCCGCCTCGCAAAGCACGCGCGTGGCCCCAAGAGCCTGATCATCCGTGACCGCCACATACTCCGCTCGCCCCACATCCTTGTAATACGCATGCTCTGGGCCCACGCCCGGGTAATCCAACCCCGCGCTGATCGAATGCGGCTCCCGAACCTGCCCGTCCTCATCCTGCAACAAGTAACTAAGCGCCCCATGCAGAACCCCCGGATCGCCCCGTGAAAGGCTCGCCGCATGCTCACCCTCCCCGGGTCCCCGTCCACCGGCCTCGACCCCGATCAACCGCGTCGCATCGTTCCGCAACGGGTAAAACGTCCCCATCGCGTTGGACCCTCCCCCCACGCACGCGATCGCCACATCCGGCACCCTGCCCTCCGCCTCCAAGCACTGCTCACGAAGCTCATCCCCGATCACGCGCTGGTAATCCCGCACCATGCGCGGATACGGATCCGGCCCCACCACGCTCCCCAAGCAATAATGCACCTCCTCCACCCGCGCCACCCAATCCCGCAACGCCTCATTCACCGCATCCTTGAGCGTGCGCGCACCGCTCCCCACCGACTCAACCGTGGCCCCCATCAACCCCATACGGAACACGTTCAACCGCTGACGCTCAACATCCTTCTCCCCCATGTACACCGTGACATCCAACCCCAACGCCGCCCCCGCCATCGCCGTCGCGACGCCATGCTGGCCCGCCCCC
>PWVY01000133.1 GCA_003561665.1 Thermoplasmata archaeon | reverse complement strand
TCCAACACCGTCGTTCCGGGCAGGTTAGTCGTCACGTTCCCGAACCGATCAACGTTCACAACGCTTGAACGCCAGATCCCATCCTTGATGAACGGTTCCCCGAACTCCAACATCGTCACATCCTCGGTTGAGATCTCAGGACCCAACGCATCCAAACGCACCCCCACGTCAAGGTGAGCTGCAACAGGGCCGAACACATCACGACCGTGGAACGTTTCCGAGATCTCCTCCTGGAAGTACTTGCCTTCTTGCAGCTCCACGATCCTATCGACCCCCAACCGTTTCGCTACGGGCATCAAGACGCCGTTGTCGGGACCGATGAAGGTGTTCCCTCCCGCCTTGACCGCGATGCCCCGCCGATCCGTCCCAACACCCGGATCCACAACGGCGACGTGGATCGTTCCCGATGGGAAGCGAGGGGCTGCAGAGAACAAGGCGAAAGCGCCTCCCTGAACATCGTGTGGTCGGACGCCGTGCGTGATATCGACCAAGCGGGCCTCAGGCTGGATGGAGAGGATGGCTCCTCGAACAGCACCAACATACGCGGAATCCCCGAAGTCGGTCGTCAACGTGATCATGGCACACAATTAGCACCATCCTGCGTAATAAGGTGCTTGCCGGGCACCTATGCGATATCGAGCACGATGAACCCGGCGAACATCGCAAGGCCCCCAACGACGGTCAGGGCCGCCGTGAGGGCATGCGGGACGCCGATGGTCAACCCTGCGGGTTCCAGCATACCCAAAACACGGGTTCCTAAGCCGATGAACATGACGACGGCGGCCACCTTGATCAAGCCTCGAGGAACGCCCGGGTTGATCACGGAACCATCCTCGCCAGGTCTAGGCGCCTCAACCGTCAAACGTATCGGTTTCTCCTCTTCGTCCCGCACCGTCTCGATAGGCTCATCATCGTCCAGACCGGTCCGCATCGGGGCTTCACACATCGAGCATTCAAGGGCTTCTGCTGGGATGCTGTTCCCGCATCGGTCGCACCGTTTCCCGCCGGTTCCTTTCGCGAGCAGAGGGGCGGCGAGAACACTGATGACGACGAGGGAAACAACGCCCGCCACGATCAGCAACAGGTGGCCGAACGATAGCATCAACCCGAGGGTACCCTGTTACCTGGGATGAAGGTTCCGCTTAGCGCATCCGGTGGATGGCGTGTAGGGGGCATCACTCGACGATGGTGATGGTGTCGAACATGCCCTGGGCGTAGTGTCCAGAGATCTCGCACCACCATTCCCAGGTGCCGACGTGCTCCTCTTGGGGGATGATGAGCATCGTGTCGCTCTCCCCCGAGCGCAGATCCTCGGACGCCCAGAGCAGCGTCTCAGCTTCACCGGCGGGGGTGGGTTCACCGATCCATAGGTTGTGCAAGCTCACGCCGGGGTTCAACACCTCAAGAACGTAGGGTTGACCCACTTCGAAAGTCGTCACGTCCGAGCGAACTTCCCATTCGTCCAGTTCCACGGTGACGACCTCGGGTTCTTCAACGTTGAGGGTCGCCGTATCGTCGTTGCTGGTCATGGTGTACGCTCCTGCCTCAAGCGTCGTGTTGAAGAGGACCGTCTCTCCCGCAGGCACGTCGCCGGTGAGGTTCGTATCCTCGATCGCGAAGGAACGCTCCTCGTCTCCTTCGTTCGTGACGTTGAACACGTTGTCGACTTGTCCCACACCGAGGTATTCGTCCTGGTCGAACCCGTCCTCGGTGAGAACGATGTCAACCGTGTGTTGAGCCTCGACCTCGCGGACTTCCGCGCGTTTCTCGTCGAGCCATTCCACGAACTCACCGGGTGGAACCGCATGCACCCAGGCGTTCATGTAAGCATGCCCGGGGTTGCCGCACATCTCCGCGCACTGGATGAGGTACTCGCCTTCGGGCGCGGTGAACGTGATGAAGTTGTCAGAGAACGGGATCGCGTCGACCATCACGCCGAGGTTCGTGATCTTGAATGCATGCTGAACATCTTGACCGGTGACGTTCACCGTGACCGGTTCTCCGGCGGGTATTAAGAACGGCTCTTCCCCTTCGAGGCTCCCGCCAGCACCGGGGCTTTGCCGCATAACGACATCGTCGCCGTAATCAAACTCCCAGAACCATTGGTAAGCGTTCGCTTCGATCTCGATCGTAGCGGGGTTGTCTCCCATCTCTTCAAGCTCGAAGAGCCCTTCGGCGCTCACGAACCCGATCCAGGCAACGATGAGGAGAGGAATGATGGTCCACACAAGCTCGGCTTTGATGGACCCACGGTGCTCTTCGTCCGATGCTTTTCCGTCTCCTCCCGGCCGGAACTTCAGGAGGTTCAACGCCATCCACCCGAACACGACGATGAAGACGAGCGCTCCGAGGAACAACATCTGGATGTAGAGGTCAGTCTTCAAGGCCAGGCGGTCGTTGATGACCTCCGGCATACCCCACGTTGACGCGGCAGCTGTGGGACTGAGGCCAAGGAGGATTCCAAGCAGGCCGATGGGGGCCGAACGCATGGGCTTCGCACCTGCGACAACAGACCCTCCTCAAAAGCGTTGTGAGACACGGGCGGGCGTGCCATGCTAGGCTGCCAAAAGGGAGACGATAACGTTTTCTATGGAGTCCACATCTGCCTCGCGCCGATGGCGGAGACGTCCAACGACAGAGCCTCGAAAATCCGGTCCTGGCTCACTACGACCGATCACAAGAAGATCGGCATCATGTACTGGTGGGCTGGAGTTTTCTTCTTCATCATCGGCGGGATCTCCGCCCTGCTTGTACGTATGGAGCTGTTCTACCCAGGACAGGTGCTCATTAGCGGGGGCACGTTCGACCAGCTCTTCAGCCTCCATGGGACCGTCATGATCTTCCTGTGGATCATGCCCGCCCTGGCCGGCTTCGGGAACTACTTCGTGCCGCTGATGCTTAAAGCCCCCGACATGGCGTTCCCGCGTGTGAACGCGCTCTCCCTGTGGATGATCATGCCGGCAGGGCTTCTGCTCACGATCGGGCTCGTCATCCCAGGCATCGTAACCGTGAACGTGGGATGGACCGGTTATCCCCCCCTCTCCACTCTCGACCCGAACATTGGGCTCGACTTCTGGCTCGTAGCCCTCATCCTCCTGGGCATCTCATCAACGCTTGCAAGCGTGAACTTCCTGGCAACCATCTTCACGATGCGCGCCAAGGACGTCGGCCTGCACAACATGTCTCTGTTCTGCTGGGCCCAAATGGCCACGTCCCTTCTCCTGCTGTTCTCCCTTCCCGTCGCAACGATCGCGTTCATTTTCCTCCTCTTTGACAGGAACCTTGGAACCGTGTTCTTCACGGGGCCTGAAAGCGATCCGATTCTCTACCAACACCTGTTCTGGTTCTTCGGCCACCCTGAGGTGTACGTGCTGATCTTGCCAGCGTTCGGCATCATCAGCGAAGTCATCTCTAAATTCAGCAACCGTCCCATCTTCGGATACCACTCGATGGCCTACGCGATCCTCGCGATCGCCACCCTTGGGTTCCTCGTCTGGGCCCATCATATGTTCACGACCGGGATGGACCCGCGAGCCGACATCGGGTTCATGATCACGTCCCTGATAATCGCCGTGCCCACAGGGATCAAGGTCTTCAATTGGCTCGCCACCATGTGGGGAGGCATCATCGATATCAAGCCACCGATGCTGTTCGCTCTAGGCTTCATCTGGCTTTTCGTCATCGGCGGCATCACCGGCATCATGCTGGCCAGCGTGCCCTTCGATCTGCAAGTGCACGACACGTACTTCGTCGTCGCGCACTTCCACTACACCATGGTCGGCGGTGCCATGTTCGGCATCTTCGCGGGGCTCTACTACTGGTGGCCCCGCATGTTCAGCGGGAAGATGTACAGCATGGCTCTATCCAAGATCCATTTCTGGCTGCAATTTATCGGGTTCAACGTCACGTTCTTCCCGCAATTCATCCTCGGCTTGCAAGGGATGCGACGGCGCATCAGCGACTACGTTATCCCCGAGTTCGTCGGGATGAACCAAGCCTCCACCATTGGGGGCTTCATCATCGCTGCAAGCATCCTTGCCTTCTTCATCAACTGCTGGTGGTCGTTCACCCGAGGCCCGACGGTCGATGAGGACCCCTGGACCGGGAGCCGCCGCATCGAGTGGGAAGAGGGCGATTGGGGACCCCGAACCCCCGAGGTTCCAACAGCGACCGAAGCCAAGCCCGAAGCGAAGGAGGCACCCTAAATGGCCAGCGGCGATCACCCAAAAGGACTCGAGTATGAACTGCCCCACCATGGGAGCATCTGGCCATTGCTCGTCGCTCTTGGCATCACGGCCGTCCTCGTAGGCCTCATCCTCGGCACTCCGTGGGTGTTCGTTGGCGCGGGCATCTTCGCCCTCACCGGGCTTGGATGGCTTCACGAGGACCGACGCTGGTGGAACGAGATGGTCGGAACGGGCCACGCGCCCGCACGCTGGGGCATCTTGCTCTTCATCGGAAGCGAGATCATGATCTTCGGGGCCCTCTTCGCGGCATACTTCAACTACCGGGCCCAAGCCCCCGTATGGCCCCCCGCAGGCGTCGAGCTACCTGTCGTGATCACAGGCATCTTCACGATCATCCTCCTGCTCAGCGGGGCCACGATGCACTGGGCGCACGCAGCGCTTCGAGCAGGCAACAAGCGCATGTTCAAAGGGCATCTGTTGCTCACCATCTTGCTAGGTTCCATCTTCATCGGTGGGCAGATTTACGAGTACATCTCGCTGATCGGGGCAGGGTTGACGCTCACACACAGCCACTTCGCGGCCACCTTCTACATGCTCACGGGAACGCACGGGATCCACGTGATCGGTGGCCTGATCGCGCTGATCGTCGTCGCCTACCGCACCTTCGTCCACGATCAATTCACGGCGCACCGTCATGTGTTCGTGGAAGGCGTCGCCATTTACTGGCACTTCGTGGACCTCGTGTGGGTGTTCGTGTACGCCATCATCTACCTCCAATGGTTCTGAACGAAGACGACGAACCGGGCCGGGTTAGGCGAACACCGAACCCCCGAAACGAAGAACATACCGTTTAGAAGGATTCTAAAGCCGCCGTTCGGCGAAGGCCTACCTGTTCGGTCTCCACCGAACCCCTCCCGAGATGCTATTAAGGAACGCCCCACAATCTGCCCCAGGCAGCGTCCATGCCGGAGGAGCTACCGCTTGACCCCGATTTGATCGACGTTCTCTCCTCTGAGACCCGAAGGGACATCCTAAGCCACCTCCAAGGGCGACGAATGACCGTCACCGAACTCAGCCAACAGCTCGACCTACGCAAGGCCACCATCCACGAACACATGAAAAAGCTCGTCCGATCCGGCCTCGTCGAGCGCCAAGAAGACGAACGCGTCTGGGTCTACTACCGTCTGACCCCCCGCGGCAAGAAACTCCTCAACCCCCAAAGGACCCGTTTCTACCTCGCCATCGCCATCACCGCCCTCTCCACCCTCCTCATCGTATCCGCCGCCGCGTTCTACCTCGCCTCCGGCCCCGTCAGCCTCCCCGCCCCCGATGCCGGTACCGAAACCGAAGAGGAAGACGCCTTCCACATCGCCGCAGACGACGAACCCCAAGAATACACCCTCTACATCACAGACCACGTCCACCTGCAAACCGACGCACATCCCGAAACGCAAGCCTTCCTCGTCGCAAGCGAACACAAAGAAGCCATACGACAAGGCGACACGAACGTCCAAGGAACCCCGCTCCACCCCGAACCACAAACCCCAAGGACCCTGGACAAGCCAACCACAACAGACATCGAAGAATCACCAGAAACCGAAGCCATCACCAGCGAAACCCCCCGCACACACTTCACCACGCAAACACCCATCCCCCCAGGCACATACCATCTCTTCCTACGCGGCGAACACGAAGACAACAGACACCAGATGCCCCTCATCCACATCCACAAAGCGACCGTCACCGCATCCCACGACACCTGGTGGAAAGGCCTCTCCGAAGACATCCACCTGACCATCGAAACCACCGATCAACCCCTCGAAGGGCACGTAAGCATCGAACCCATCGGTCAACCAGCCCCCACCCTCCAAACAAAGCTCGACGACGGCCACGCACGCCTCCAAGCCGACCGCCTCGACACGTTACCCACCCAAACCTACCGGATCATCCTCAACCCTCACGATACGCACCAACCGCTGAACGCAGGCACCCTTCACCTCCAAGAACCAACGATTACCACTGCCCCCCAAATCATCCCCACGGGAACACCCACATCCCTCACAGTCACCGCCAACGCCGATGGCGACCCCATCAACGCCCCCCTCCAAGCCCACGGAGAACCCCTACCGGAACCCGTGACCGGAACCACGAACAAAGACACCACTCTCCAACCCACCCACCCCGGCCCCATCACCCTCGACGTAGGACGCCAAGCCACCTACACCCTCCAAGCCCAAACAGCCCTACAAGGAACGATAACGGTTGAAGACGGCCCCGAGCATGTTCTCCAGCTCGCATACGTGAACGGGACCAAAGCAGCAGACATCGCCATACGCCTCAACGGCAACGGGGTCGGTTTCACGAACGACGAAGGGACCATCAGCCTCAACGAGCTCCCTCAAGGAACCAGCACCCTCTCGCTTGAAGCCCCCCCAGACATTCAAACCCAAGCCAAACTCCACGTGAACGGAAACAACGTCGAGATCATCCCCGCAAACATCACGATCGAAGGCCTCGAGCAAATCGACCCGGGATCCTTCACGTTCCTCCTGCGTGAAACCTCAGGATCCCCCACCAAAGGAACCCTAACCATCGAAACAGACGACCAACCCCTGATCACTCAACGATACGACCTGGACAGCTACGAGGAAACCGAAGAACACCTCACCATGCCCACCACGGCCAAGGAGCAAAACATCACCATCCACGCACACCCCTTCCAGGATCTCCAGTTATCCTTCGAAGATGACGAAAAAACCCCCTCCGAAGCCAACGGGCCTTTGGGCGCATCGCTCACCCACACCATCACGCCCCCCATGGAACCTCGCCTCGAGACGGAACCAACCCCCGATACGCCCGAGACCACAATGCAACCCGAAAAGCAACCCATCTTCAAGGAGTCAGACACCAAACAGACGCCAGGGATCGGCCTCACCATCATCGTCAGCCTGATCCTGATCTCGGCCATCCTCGCTCGGTCAAGGTAATTAATGCAAGGTCGCTTGGGGCGCCGTGAAGCCACGAACAGCCGGGATCCGATTGGTGCTCCTCTCCATCCCGTTCCTAGTCTTCGGGCTTCTCTGGGCCATTCACCCTCCCCTTCAGGACCGGATAGACCGCGACATCCTCGTCCTCTTGCAAACCCTTGGCGTCGCCATGGCGCTGTTGAGCATGGCCGCCATCGGGCTGGGCGTGTACCTGATACGCAAGGACCGCGAGAGGATCCTCTAGGCTTCCCCCTCGTGACCCGGCAACTGCCCTTCCTCACGCAAGCGAGACATCCGAAGGTGCGCGATCACAGGCAACATCAGATCACCGAACCGCTCCCCCTTCGGCGTCAAAGAGTACTCAACCCGAACCGGGACCTCAGCGAACGCCTCCCGGTTCACGATCTCTTGCTCTTCAAGCTCCTTCAACCGACGGCTCAACGTGCGCGAACCGATCCCATCCAGCGACCGTTTAAGCTCGTTGAAACGAAGCACCCCGTGCATCCGCAACACGAAACAGATCTCGATGCTCCACCGCTGGAAGAGGGGGCTTAACACATCCACGCTGGCCTCGATCTCCCGATCCAGGTCCGCATGCTTGTTGATCCATGCCACAACCTCCTCCATCCGTTGCCGATGCCCGCTTGCCAACTCATCCAAGAAAGCCTCCAAATGCTCGACCAATTCCTCGTTGGTTTGCGGAACCCTCTCATGGTCAGGAGGGAGGGTGCTTTCACGACCGACACCAGGGGCTTCCTCGTTCACTACCCTCCTTAAGAGGGAGAGTCATTTTATACTTGCGTGCTGACAACTGGTGCCAGGCCGGTACTTGGTTGCACAATGGAACTCATAGGTGTTGAAACTTGACCGAAGAGGAGCCCCTTCCATTCCACGAAGACCCCTGGTGGACGAAAGCCGTTACCCTCTTCATCGTGATCGTCCCCTTCGGTTTGACCGTATGGGCGATCGCCTCCTTCTGGGGCCGCGGTGTGGGATGGATGGAAGTCCTTCTGCTCCTCGGGCTCTGGGGAATCACCGGGCTCTCGATCAGCGTGGGCTTCCACCGGATGCTCACCCACGGGGCCTTCGATGCTCATCCCGTTGTGAAGGTTATCCTTCTCTCTCTTGGATCCCTAGCCTTGCAGGGGAAACCCGCAGATTGGGCAGCAACGCACAAACGCCATCACGCTCACGCAGACGAAGAAGAAGACCCTCATAGTCCTCTTCGAGGCTTCTGGCATGCACACATCGGATGGATGCTACGTGATCGCCTCGTCCGATCCGGGCCCGTTCACGATGCCCTCAATGAGGACCCGATCGTCCGCCGCATTGGGCACCTATGGCCCGCTTTCGCTGTGGGAACGTTCGTGCTTCCAGCGCTCATCGGGGGCCTCTGGGCGGGGACCTTGAACGGAGCTTGGTCGGGCCTTCTCTGGGGTGGGTTCGTGCGCGTGTTCATGGGCCACCATATCACCTGGAGCGTGAACAGCATCTCTCACATGTTCGGCGCTCGTCCTTACGAGACCACGGACGAAGCCCGCAACAACGTGATCGTGGCCCTCCTTGGCTTCGGGGAAGGCTGGCACAACAACCATCACGCGTTCCCCCGAGCCGCGTTCCTGGGCCATGCATGGTACCAGGTCGACCCTGGACGGTGGACGATCCGTATCCTCGAGAAAGTGGGCCTCGTTTGGGATGTTTGGATGCCGGATGAAGAAACCCGCAACCGGCGCCGGGTTTGAAGCCTGACAAGCAACCGGTTCCGTGCGATACGAGCGGGGACCAAAGCTGCCCTATCAACGATAGCACACCCCCCCCACTCGAGGGCCTTTCGCTACGGCACGGTGAGCTGGACGACGAAGGAGGACGTCTTCATCTCAAAGATCCCCATGAGGTCGATTAGCATCGGCTACGTAGAAACAGCACGTAACCTGGGAGGAGGTCCAGAGAGCAAAAGGGGCCCGCGTGTTGCCAAGGCACGAACGGCTTGTGGTTTAGCTTCGGGCTTCTTTGGCCTCGGCTTCTTTCTTCTCTTTGATCTTTTTCAAACGGAACGTTTCCTCGCGCTCTTGCTCCTCAAGCCGGAACTCGATGAAGTCCCGGGCCTGCTCCAGGTTCGGGATGACGCGGAACTCCAACGCGTTGACGCGCCGTTTCGTGCTCTCGATCTCGTCCAGGAGCTTCCGAAGAGCCGTTTCCAGCTCGGCTGCTCGGATGATCGCGTCCAAGAGATCCTCGAAGGCGTCCACCGCCGCATCGATGCGGGGGCTTGTACCGATCGTCCCGTACGAGCGCTCGTCCAGCTTCGTGTGCACATCGTCCCCATGGATCTCGGGCACCACGACGCCCATGATGTTCTTGGTCCCGGTGCGAAGCCGAGGCGCGTTTTCGATCGCCAACGCAGCGCTTTTGATCGGGATGGAACCTTCCACCGCTTGCGCGATGGCAAGCGTCCGAGAGGCGTTCTTGTGGGACTCCACAAGATCACCCATGGCGTCTTGGGCTTCGTCAAGCAGATCCATGAACTCGATGATGAGCCCGTCACGCTTCATCTTCAAGAGTTCATGACCCTTCGAGGAAAGCTCGATCTTGTCCTTGATGTCGAGCAGTTCCATCCGGGTGGGCTTGACGTCCTTAGGGTCCATAGGTCAGGCTCCAGTGGGCGTGGCTTCCTTCTCGGTTTCAGCTTCGGCGCCACCCTGTTCGTCCGGGTGGAACTTGTCGATGATCTCGTTGTCGATGCGCGTGAGCGCGCTTCGCGGAAGATCAGAGAGCAGGTCCCATCCGATCTCAAGGGTGTCTTCGATGCTTCGATCCTCTTCGCGGCCTTGACGAACGAAACGGTCCTCGAACCGGTCTGCGAAGTGCAAGAACTGCTTGTCTCGCTCGCTGAGAGCTTCCTCTCCAACGATGTTCACAAGCCCGCGAAGGTCTTTCCCTTCCGCGTACCCGGCGTAGCATTGGTCGCTGACGCCTTTGTGATCCTCGCGCGTGAGGCCTTCGCCGATCCCGGCGTTCATCAGCCGGGAGAGGCTGGGAAGCACGTTGATGGGGGGGTAAATGCCCTTCTGGTGAAGGTCCCGCTCAACGACGAGTTGCCCTTCCGTGATGTACCCGGTCAAGTCCGGGATGGGGTGCGTGATGTCCCCTCCGGGCATCGTGAGGATGGGCATCTGCGTGATCGTTCCATCACGGCCTTCGATGGCCCCAGCCCGTTCGTAAAGCATGGCCAGGTCCGTGTACATGTACCCAGGGTACCCACGGCGTCCGGGGACCTCCTCGCGAGCGGCACCGATCTGTCGAAGCGCCTCACAATAGTTGGTCATGTCCGTGAGGATCACGAGCGTGTGATAGTCGTGCTCGTAGGCGAGGTATTCGGCCGCGGTGAGGGCCAGCCGGGGCGTGATCATGCGCTCGATGGCGGGGTCATCGGCGAGGTTGAGGAACACGACGGCGCGTTCCAACGCGCCGGTTCGCTCGAACTCGTTCATGAACTGTTGGCTTTCCTCGTGCGTGATGCCCATCGCGCAGAACACCACAGCGAACTCTTCCTCGGTGCCTCGCACCTTGGCTTGTCGAGCGATCTGAAGCGCGATCTCGTTGTGGGGAAGCCCGCTGGCGCTGAAGATGGGGAGCTTTTGCCCCCGGACGAGCGTGTTCATGCCGTCGATGGTGCTGATACCGGTTTGGATGAACTCGCTGGGCTCCTCTCGAGCCCAAGGGTTGATCGCGGCGCCGCCGATGTCCAACCGCTCCTCGGGCACGATCTCAGGGCCCCCGTCAAGCGGGTCACCGCTTCCGGAGAGCACACGCCCAAGAAGGTCTTTGCTGACCGGCAGTTTGAGGGTTTCTCCAAGGAACTTGACGCTGGCGTCCCGGTTGATCCCGCTGGTGCCTTCGAAGACCTGAACCGCGACGTAATCTTCGCTCGTTTCAAGCACTTGCCCACGGCGCCGTTCACCGTTGGAGAGCGTAACTTCCACGAGCTCGTTGTACCCCACGGGCTCGGTTCGTTCGACGACGACGAGGGGACCGCTTACGTCGCTGATCGTCTTGTATTCCTTGGCCATTTCAGGCACCTCCGATCTCTTCGAATTCAGCTTCCATCTGGTCCATCACGTCCTCGAACGCGGCATCGAAGTCTTCCTCGTAGCGGGATTGAGCCAACGCGGCTTTGGCTTGCGTCCGGTTGATCTCTTCCACGGTGGCGCCGGCTTCAAGCGCGTCGCGAGCCAGCGTCTCGAACCGGTCGATGGCCGTGAGCAGTTTGTGCGTTTTGGCCGGTTCGCTGTACGTGTCGACAGGGTGGAAGGCGTTCTGTTGAAGGAACACTTCCCGGTACAAGCGCGCGACCTCGAGGGTGACTTGCTGGTCTTCGGGCAGGGCGTCGCTTCCCACCAGTTGCACGATGTCCTCGAGTTCGCTTTCCTCTTGAAGCGTGTCCATGGCGCTGGCGCGTAGCTCCGTGAAGTCCTCGCTGACGTTCTCGCTGAACCAATCCTTAAGCGTGTCTTCGTACAGGGAGTAACTGTCCAACCAGTTGATGGCCGGGAAGTGTCGCCGTTGCGCCAAGTCACTGTCCAGCGCCCAGAACACCTTCACGATGCGCAGCGTGTTCTGCGTGACGGGCTCGCTGAAGTCGCCTCCAGGCGGGGAGACGGCCCCGATCACGGTGATGGATCCTTCCTCTCCGTGGTGGGTTTCAACGCGCCCGGCGCGCTCGTAGAACTCGGCTAAGCGAGCGGCCAGGTACGCGGGGTACCCTTCCTCGCCGGGCATCTCTTCCAATCGGCTGGAGATCTCACGCATGGCTTCGGCCCATCGGCTGGTCGAGTCGGCCATCAAAGCCACGCTGTATCCTTGATCGCGGTAATACTCCGCGATCGTGATCCCGGTGTAGATGCTGGACTCACGCGCGGCCACGGGCATGTTGCTCGTGTTCGCGATGAGGACGGTCCGGTCCATGAGGGGGTTCCCTGTTTGCGGGTCCTCAAGTTCAGGGAACTCCTTGAGAACCTCCGTCATCTCGTTGCCACGCTCTCCGCACCCGATGTACACGACGATGTCGGCGTCGGACCACTTGGCGAGGGATTGTTGCGTGACCGTTTTCCCGCTGCCGAAGGGGCCAGGGATCGCGGCGGTGCCGCCTTTCGCTACAGGGAACAATCCGTCCAGGATGCGTTGCCCTGTCACGAGAGGGACCGTGGGTTGCTTTTTCTCTTCATACGGTCGAGCCTGCCGCACAGGCCATTCTTGAAGCATGCTGATCTCGGTGCCATCCTCAAGGAGGCACACGGTGTCGTCCACCGTGAAGGAGCCCTCGTTGATCTCCTCAACCGTCCCGCTCACGCCGGGGGGGACGAGGACTTTGTGGTCGATGCTGGCCGTTTCAGGAACGGTCCCGATGACCTCGCCTTCGCTCACGTTGTCGCCAGGGCTCACGGTGGGCGTGAAATCCCAGGTCTTGTCGTGATCGATGCCGGGCGCGCTGACACCTCGATCGATGAAGTCCCCCATCGCGTCCCGGAGAACGTTCAAGGGGCGCTGGATCCCGTCGTAGATGCTCGTCAAAAGCCCGGGGCCCAGCTCCACGGTGAGAGGGTTCCCGGTCTCGCGCACGGGCTCCCCCGGCTGGATGCCGGCGGTGTCCTCGTACACTTGGATGATGGTGTCTTCACCTTCGATCTCGATGACCTCACCCATGAGGCCTTCATCGCCAACGTACACGACGTCGTACATCCGACTGGTGAGGCCGGTCGCGGTGACGACCGGTCCGGCGACACGTTTCACGCTGCCGGCGGTCTTGGTCTCTTGTTCTGCCATGGCCATGTGATCACTGTCGCATAAGGTCGATACCGATCGCGCTTCGAATCTTGTCTCTGAGCCCTTCTCCAGCTTCTCCACCGAGCTGGATAACGACCGGGTCCACGCTCTTGGATACTTCGTCCCTTAGCTTGGGGGGAAGGGCGTCCACGTCTTCGTGCCGTGCGATGATGATGCCCACATGCTCCTCGTTGATGAGGTCTGAGACCTTCTCCTGGAAGGTCTCAGGCGTGGTGACGCGGGCTTCATCTACGCCTGCGAGCTGGAACCCGAGCACGAAATCCTCGGGGCCAATCGCCGCGAGCTGTTTCTCGTCCATGTTTCCTCACAACCCGATCAATTCCTCGATCTCGTCGCGGGACAACCCGGTCTGTTTCCCGAACGCGATCATGCGAAGTCGGTTCACTTCGATTTGTTTGCGCAGCACGTACTCGATGAGCGGGATGATGCTAAGCGGGTAACGGAAGCCGAACTCGTCGGCGGCCTCGATGTGAAGGTGCTCTAAGACCGTGGTCAACGTGTTCAAGTCGCGCGTCTCAAGGTACGTTTCCAACGCAGGCCGGAGCACGTCCCCGAAACTGATCTCGTCCACGATCTCGGGAACCTCGGACCAATCTGCGGCTTGGATCCGTTCAGCGTGTTTCGTCGTAACCCGATCCCCCCTGGGCACGAGGGGGCCGGGCTCGACGTTGGAGTGTTTCGTGCGAAGCAGGAGCTTGAGGTTCACGACATCGATCTCGCGGCGTAGGAACCGGACGAGGGCTTGGTGGGATCGTTTCTCGGTGTCGATCGCCTCCACAAGCCCTTCGTAGTAGGCCCTATCAAGCGCGTTCTCAACCACGGGCAACCGTTCATCCGCCAGGCCCCCAAGGATGGGCGTATATCGGGTCCGAGGCAGCGCATCCAAGCACGCCTCGAAACTGTCCGTGTTCAACGCAGGCTCCCATTCGGTGGCATCGAGGAGGCCTGAAGGGATCAACGCGTTCTCGATATCCTCTCGGTCGGCGCCAGCGTGCATGCCCCGAAGCAGGGTCTTGATGTTGCTGACCGTGAACCGTTCGAAGTAAAGGCCCAGGAGCGCGCGCGGTTCCCCTCTGCACCATGAGAGGATCCGGCGGAACTCGTCGCCCATCTGACGTTGCGTGGCCCGCTCGATGAGTTGAGCCCCGTCGTACGTGCTCGAAAGGTCGTTGACCGCCCGCTTGTATTGCCCTTCTTCAAGGCGGCGCGCGATCTCGTGAACGTCTCGAGCGATAAGCTTGGGGTACTCCTCAGCCCCAAGCAGATGCGTCTTCAGGGACCGAATCCGGGCCGTAACATACGGGTAGTTCGAGGTTCCTTGCGTGATTGGGTCCAAACCAAAGGAGCCCGCGCGCGTCATCACTATCGCTCCAAGACGCTCATCGCTACTTGGTGCATCTCATCGCGCCAGACTTCGTCCAGGACCGCATCGAACGTCAGGTCTTCTCGGATGTTCCC
>PWVY01000135.1 GCA_003561665.1 Thermoplasmata archaeon | reverse complement strand
TAGGTGCGGCATAGTTTGAACACCTATCCCCCTACTCGACACCCCCTTCCTCTCATCCTCGATTTCCCTAGAACCGAACTAGCTAAAGGGGGTTCGATTCCACATCTAACTAGACACCCCCCTCCACAGCTTCCCCAACGAGTTAAATACGTGACGTGGATTCGGCAGAGCGTCAGCTTTGCGGGGATTGCCTAGCCTGGTAAGGCGCAGGATTGCTAATCCTGTGTGCACTGCACCCGCGGGTTCGAATCCCGCTCCCCGCGCTCCAACACGAAACGCTTTCCTGAAAGCACCCCTCTGGGCCTCCGTGGAACGCGAGACCGTTCGGCCCACGCAGTTCTTGTACGGGTTCCAGGTCCTCTACGGCGTCACGTTGGGCGCGCTGGGGCTGTTCCTCTACCAACGCTTCACCGGTCCAAGCCCCTTCGGGCTCCCGGATGTTCTCGCCCTCGCCGCGCTGGCCTTCCTTAGCGTCGCGTTCCTCATCTACCTTCAGAACATCCACCACAAAGACCTCGAACCCGACTACGCCGAAACCTGCTACGCCTGCCGGATGGCCGTGAACCGGTACAGCGAATTCTGCGAACACTGCGGCGCCGACCAGATCGAACGCCACAACTACGGCGCCTGCCCCGAATGCCAGCTCGAGGTCTTCGAAGGCACCGAATACTGCCCCGGCTGCGGAACGAACCTCAAAACCCGGACCCTGCAAGAAATCTGACCACGCGCCGACAAGCGGGTTTCATGTAGGACGCCGCAAGTTGACGGCTCGTGGTCGAGGCAGAACGGATCCTCAAAGGCGCCCCCGTGCTCACACAAGACCCCGAGAATCCCGTCGCGGAAGCCATCGCCTTCCGCCACGGTCGCATCCTCGCCGTCGGCAGCGAAGCGGAGGTCACGCAAGATCAAGGCCCCGGCACGGACGTGATCGAACTATCAAGCGATCAACTCGTCCTCCCCGGTTTCGTCGACGCGCACACGCACGCCGCGCGCCTTGGCGAGATGCACTGGCGCCAAGACCTTGGCACCGCGGACACCAAAGACGAGGCCATCCAAATCCTCGAAGCCATCGCGGAACGCACCCCCGAGGACGGATGGGTCATCGGATGGAACTGGGATGAAAGCACCTGGCCCACGAACGAGCCCCTCACGCGGAAGGACCTCGACCAAGCCAGCACCACCCGCAAGATCATGGCCCGCCGCGTATGCGGCCACCACGCCGTGTTGAACACGCCCGGCCTCGAAGCGCTGGACCTCGACGATGCCCCCGGCGTCCAAGAAAAAAACGGGCACCCCACGGGCACGCTGCTCGAAGACGCCGCGGACGCCGCCTGGGAAGCCTGCGCGCCAGCGTTCGAAACATGCGTGAAAGGCCTCGAAGCCGAAACGAAACGGTTAGCCACGCTTGGCATCACGACCGTCGCCGACACCGCCGGGCCCCGCGATGTGCAACTGCTCACCCGCGGCGCCAGCGACGGGTTCTTCCAGCAACGATCCCACCTGTACATCCGCCAACGCCACCTGCTTCACCTGGACGCGCTCAACCTTGGCCCCATCCAGAGCCCCGGGTGCTCCCTCACCGGCGTGAAAACGTACACCGACGGCAGCATCGGCGCCCGCACCGCCGCCGTCACCGAAACCTACGAAGACGCAGACACCAAGGGCACGCTCCTCAAAGACGAACAAGCCCTCACGACGATCACGCAACGCACCCACCGCCTGGGCCTTCAACCCAAACTCCACGCCATCGGAGACCGCGCCATCACGACCGTGCTCGACGCGATCGAAACCGCCAACATCCCCCCCACAGCGAGGCCACGCATCGAGCACGCCGAGATGCTCACCCCCGAACACATCCAACGCATGGAACGCCTCGGCGTCGTCTGCGTGATGCAACCCAACTTCATCAAGAACTGGCAAACCCCCAACGGCCTCTACGAGAAAGCCCTCGGTACCGATCGCGCACGAACCATGAACCCCCTCAAACGCGTGCACGAAAGCAACGTGCCCCTCGCCTTCGGCAGCGACGGCATGCCGTATGGGCCTCTTTATGGCATCCAAGCCGCGCTCGAACACCCCAACAAAGATCAACGGTTAACCCCCGAAACCGCCATCACCGCCTACACCCGCACCGCAGCGTACGCGCTCGGCCGCGAAAACGAGCTAGGCATGCTTCGACCCGGCATGCTCGCCGACGCCGTCGTCCTCACACGCGACCCTCGCAACGCGCCCATCGAGGATGTCAACATCCAGATGACCCTCAAAGATGGGCGCCCCATCCACGATGCACGCTAAACCCTAGGACGCGCTTGGAAGCGGGAGCGAAGGCAACCCGCCGCCCCCGTCGCGGTTGACCTCGTGCTGTTCAAGCCACGTCAACGCATCCGCCCCCTGCACGATGCCGTACCCGTAGCGATCATGATGCCCATCGAACCCCTGCTTCTTGGCCGTCATCATGAACGCCTCCTTCACATGCTCCACCGTTGCACGGTCTCCGCTTTTCAACTCCGGGTTCGCCTCAAGCAAGAGCGCCACGATGCCGCCCACGATGGGCGTGGCTTGGCTGGTACCGCTCAACACGCAGTACTCGCTCACCTGGTTCCCGCACACGCGCTCCGGCCACGCCCCCACCAACCCCACGCCCGGCGCGCTGACCTCGGGTTTCTTGTTCGGATCCCCTCGCTGCTGGACCCCCAGCGGGCCGTGCCGATCCCCGCCCGTGCATGAGAACCGCGCGATCTCCCCCTCATCGTCCACCGCGCCCACCGCGATGACAAGCGGCACCGTCGCAGGGCTTGAGAGGTTGCAATCCCGCCCTGTGTCCCCGTCCCGTGCGTTCCCCGCAGCCGCAACCACCACGATGCCCTCGTCCAACGCATCGTTCACCGCATCCTCGACCGCATCCCCGATCGGCAACAAACGAGGCTGCTGACCCAGAGACAGCACGAGCACATCCACGCGCTGCTCCACCATCCAATCGATCGCCTCCGCTACATCCGGCCCATCCCCGCCCCCGTCCCCGCGGATCGCTTTCGCATGCACCAAATCCGCGCCAGGCGCGATGCCCATCACGTTGGGCCCCGCGAACCCGCGCGTCTCCTGCGCCACGGCCAACCCGCTCACGTGCGTCCCATGTCCCCCATCATCGTACGGTTCCGGCCGGTCGTTCACCACATCCAACCAAGGCACCTGGTGATCAGCGAACGCAGGATGATCGACGTGAACCCCCGTATCCACGATCCCGATCGTTACGCCCTCCCCGGTCAACCCCTCATCACGCAACGCATCCGCCTGCACCATCTCATGCGCCCATCCGTTCGCTAGCCGATCGTCACCGCCCGGGACAAGCTGGGCACAACCGGCCAATGCCATCGCGACCGCGACCAGGAACACAAGGCGTGCGCGCGAACCCATCGACCCCCGCAACCCATCCCCTCCATTAAAGGGCCCCGCCTGGGTCCTTTAATCCTACCATCGTTATCTGGAGACCGCCTCACGCTTGGAGGGGGAACCAAGATGAAGGGGGCTAGGCGAGGCCCGCGAACGATCCGACGCCTTGCCTGCTTCCAAGGGTCCAACCAAAGCATCCTCCTTTGAGCCTCCCGCGTTCCTTCCCAGCAGAGCAACGCTTACTTTACATCCCTCGCCTGGGCCTTTTCGTGACCACGATCATCCTCGCTCACGAGGCCTTCCTCCAAGGGGAAGCGAAAACCGCGGAAGCGCTCGTCCGGTACGGTCAAGACCCCATCGCGTGCGTCATCGACGAAACCGCGCCCCCCGAGGGGACAACGCACCAGCTCCAAGGCCAAGACCCCGTGCGCGTGGTCCCCACCATCGAGGAAGCCCTCGAAACGAACCCCGACCGGTTGGTCATCGGGGTCGCCCCCGTCGGCGGCAAACTTCCCCCCGCCTGGAAGAACGAGGTCGCTCGCGCCCTCGAGAACG
>PWVY01000053.1 GCA_003561665.1 Thermoplasmata archaeon | reverse complement strand
GATGTGTTTCTCCCCGTCCAAGGGCTCGATGTGCACGGGTCCGGGGAGGCGTTCGCTTGCGCGGGGTGCGATGGCATCCGCCGGGAAGAACGGGTCCTTGGAGGCGACGAACACCTGGACGGGGCGGGTGAACGCTTCCAGTTCGCTTCGGCTTGCCGTGGGGAAGGATCGATCGAGCTTCACGTGCCTCAAGGCGGCTGCGATCGTATCACGCACCACGGGATCCGGTTCGGGATCCGCGCACATGCGCATCAACACGCCATCCATCAGGCGCTCGTCGGAGATGAACCGGTAGAGCACGCTTGGCACCCCCACCTGGATCAGGGGCCAAAACGGGCCCGTGCCGAACCCGGCGGGGACCACGAGCGCTGCCCGAGCGACCCGCTGGGGTGCGAAGGCCGCTACGCGAAGCACGATCCCCGCGCCATACGAGGTCCCGATCATGGGCGCGGTGTCGATCTCGTACGCGTCCAGCAGGTCGATCACCCACTCCCCGTACCCGTCGCCCTTCGGGTCGGGGCGCTCCTGGTCGCTTTTGCCGGGTTGGCCGATGGTGTCGGGCGCGATCAAGCGATGCGTCTTGGCCAGCTCGCTGTACCACTCCAGGACCATGGGGTTGGTCGTGTTGCCCCCGTGGAAGGTGAGGACCGGCTCCCCGTTGGAGGGTCCAGCGGTGAGCACGTGGGTTCGACCGTGGCGTGTTTCAATCCAGTCCTCGGACACATCGACATTCAACTTCGAGAGCGCTCGCTCGTAACACGCCTCCAACGCTCTTCTCCCCTCCTCGGAGCGGTAAATCGACATTCGTCCAGGCACGAGACCAGGCCCACGCCCTAAGCTTGTCCCCTGACCGCGCGTCGCTGGCCTGGTCAAAGCGTCGCCTGCCACCCGGTCAGAACGTATGAAGCCACCACCAACGCGACCCCGTTGACGGCGTGCACGATGACAAGCGGCGTGATCGAGCCCGTGCGCTCGCGAACCCACCCGAACGCGACACCGATCAAGAACACAGCCGGCCACACGTACACCAACGGATGCACCACCGTGAACACCAATGCGGTGGCCCCGATCGTGCCCCACGCGCCAAGATGCCCCCGCAACCAACCGAACAACGAACCCCGGAAAAGCATCTCCTCCGCCAACGGCACCAACACGACGATCCGGCCCAACGACACCGCCAACAACCCCACGCCCGCGCTCGCCAAGCGCCCCCCATCCGCGCCCACCCACGCGAACGCGCCCCCCACCGACGCCAACGAGACCCCCACGAGGCCAAGAAGAACGTAGGCCCCGCCCGCGAGGGCCCAAGCACCCACCCACAACGCCAATGCGAGCCCTACTTCACCTGCCGAGGTCCCACGCATTCCCAACCTATCGAACGCTCTCCTTGGGTCCCCGAACGCGAGCACGTGCCCCACGACGATCGAGGCGTAAACGACGGCCGCGACGATGGCTCCAAGCTTCGAAGCCTCCCCCCACGAGGGAGCAACAAGCGGCACGAAAAACCACGCGGCGAACCCGCCCACAAGTGCCAAACCGATGCTCAAACCCAGCCCTGCAGCGAACCTCCCGAACGTAACCCGCGAAGGGGCCTGCTTCTCGATTGCATGCATACCCCATAGGAGCCCTTCAAGGGGCATCTGACTCGCGTTCCTCTGCCCCGCAGAACCACATCGCTCGACTACGAGTCCTCCGAAGGCTCGGGTCGTCTCTTCGTCTCCAACACGCGACGCAGGGCCTTTCGATACGATCGGAAGGCCTCATCCCCACGGGGGGTGATGCGCACCTGGCTTTCGAACCCTCGACCGGTCAACCTTCGACCGTACTCCACGTACCCCGCCTTGTCCAACCGCTTGGCATGGCTGTCCAAGTTCCCCGAGGTCACCTCCAGCTTCTCCTTCAACCACGTGAAAGGCGCTTCACGGTTCTCGTAAAGCAACGCCATCAACCTAAGACGAACGTGCTGATGGATCAACGGATCAAGGTCCAAAGGCGTCGTACCACACCCTTAGCTCCTCAACACTCGCACAAGCCCCACCAAGGTCAACCCGATGGCACTCGCGAACGTGTTCCACAACGCGACCCTCGAAAGCTCCCCGTAAGACGGAGGACCTGCGAGCAGGAACGGTTCGCTCACAGCCACCGCGATCAACACGACCCCGACCAAGGCCTGGAACCAACCCTCGACCCGGTCCCCAGCCAAGGCCGAGCGCACACCCAGTCCACTCGTGACCAAGCCGACCCCGGCAAGCGCGAGGATGGGAGGATAGATGAGCAACCCCGCGCCAATCGCCGCGTACGCCAAGCCCGCCGTCGCGACGAGGAACAAGCCCGCGTGAACAGCCAACTCACGACCCGTCAGTGCGCGGTCAGGGATCACGAACCCCACCGATCGCCAAAGGAACCACGTGAGCAAGAGCCCAAGCACGGCCCAGGGAACCCAAAGGAACCCGAACGACATCGGCGGCAGGCCGTAGGTCTCCACGGTGAGCGTCCTGGCAGCGTACGCGTAGGTCAGGAAGATCGCCGACGCCACGACGCCCCAGAGCATCCACGTAAGCCCATGAACCCTGGCTTGCAATCGGCTATCCTCCCCTTCCATCTCACGCAACCACGAGGCCGCCTCGAGCGGGTCTAGGTCCTCCTTGGACCCCTCGTGTCCACGATCCTCCTCCTCGGTGAGCGCACTTTCCCCCCAGCGCCGTGTCAACACCCACAACGCATAGAACGTGTACAAGAGCGGCCAGAACCTCCAAGAGGCAAGGGCAAGGGCCCCCACGCCAAGCGCGACGACGATGGCCAGAAGGCGCCCCCATCGTTGCTCCAGGAGCAACCCGACCCCGGCCCCGATGGCCACCGCCGCGAGGGCGGCCAAGGGGATCGCTATCGTGATGAAGAACCAACTCGCGAGGACCCCCAGGCCGCCTGCGAGGGTCACGATGGCCAAGACGACCCTATGCACTCTTGGCGAGACCAGGGGGCTTGAAGCATCGGTGACCGTCATGCTACCCTCAGGTAGGATCCCCTACGCCATGGCGGTGCCGGTTCTCTGCCATGCAGAGCCTTCAGCGGATGCCTCTTGAAAATGAAATGCCTCCACGTTGACATCCGCGTCGACATCCTTCCCATGGTCTTCTTTCTCCTTCCTTGATCAGGCAGTCGAAAACGCTTAAGGCCTCCAGTCGGGCCTTTCGCTCATGGGCCAAGTGGATGCCATCGATTTGGTCACTCTCGTCGTGGAAGATCAGGATCGGGCGATCGACTTCTACGTGGACAAGGTCGGGTTGAACCTTGTCCAGGATGAAGCCTATGGGGAGGGAGAGCGCTGGGTTGAGGTTGCTCCGCCAGGGTCCCGGACGAAGATCACGTTGAAGACCCCGGAGATGTTCGAGGATGAAGAGGCTCGTCACCGAAGAGCCCTCGTGGGGGCCAGCCCGCAGGTGACCTTGTTGGTCGATGATTGCTGGGGGATTTATGACCGGTTGCGAGAGGATGGTGTACGGTTCGATGACGAACCTGTGGATTTACCGTGGGGGACCAGCGTGACCGCTCGGGATCCTTCGGGGAACCAAGTGGTTTTCACGCAGGAGGCCTCCGGGTGATCGAGGAACGTGAGCGCCTAGCTAGGTACTTACCATCCACGAAAAATCGTACCTTATGGTTTCCCTGGACAACCGGACCCTCGCTGGTGTAGAAAACACCGGATCAGGCGAGGTCGACGATAACACCAAGTTCGAGTTCACCCAAGAAGGCGAGCGCATTTACGCCCAGTACCGTGGAGGAGACATCCTCGAAGGCCACCTCATAGGGGTCATCGATGGCGACGAGTGGGATGTTCGATACGTCCAGATCAACGCGAATCATGAGACCGCGACCGGTCGCTCCATCGGGCAGATCGAAGTTCTCGACGACGGCCGCGTACGGGTTGAGGACGAGTGGGAGTGGGAATCGAAAAAAGGAT
>PWVY01000107.1 GCA_003561665.1 Thermoplasmata archaeon | reverse complement strand
TAGAATGGGCCAAGCGTCATCGTCGTGGGACCCTCGAACGATCGAAGATCCGCATCGTTCGTGTACTCGTCAACGTTCAGGACCGCCCCTGAACCAGCACCGTGAGTACTAGCATCCCCGTCCACGTGATCCTGTCCATCCGGGTCCCACAGGGTCTCGCCATCGAGGATGACCTCCTTCATCCAGTCCAAATCTTCCGCATCCCAAGCCACGGAGATGTTCTTGATCGTTGAGGCATCCTCAGCGTCGAGATCTATGGAGAGAACACCCTCCCCGTCGTGATCTTCGATGGTTCCATCCTCTGCGCTTACCCCTTGAGCCGCAAGGCCCCGGTCGCCGACCAGCATGACCCCGTTCGTCCCGGAGATCCAGATGTGATCCTCGCTTGCCGTGATGTCACGGAACCCACAAGGAGTCGATTCGCCATCCTCGTTCTCGCAATCAATCTCCTCAAGCGCAAGAACCTGACCGTCATCACTCGCGTGCACGATGAACGCCGTGCCCGCATAATCCGTACCGCCTCGCCCTTCTCCCACGAACCACGCTTCCGAGCTCGTCTCGGCGTACACGCCGTGGAAGTTGATGTCAAGCAAATCCAACGCATCGAGGGAAAGCCCCGAAAGGAGGCCGAACACGTCCCCTGTGAGGAGCTGGTTGAGGATGATGCTCAACTCGTCCAAAGGTTCCACATTGTCCAAGTAGTCGGTAGCGCGGTACATCTGACCGAAATCCCCGCTCCACCAAGCGATGCTCCCTGGACCGGTGAAGGGCTCCGCGTTCGGAGAGTCGATGGCTCGAACGGAAACACCGGTCGCCTCGTCGAACTCCTCTGGGTCCGTGTTCACCGCGATGTAGAAGTTTGTGCCCATGTCGTCGGTGCCCCAGATCTTGCCTTCGGCACTGACCCAGTACCCTTCGAACGCGTTCGAGAAGCTGATGTCTCTGAGTTCGGGCGTGTCTTCCCAGGCCCACCCGGTCATGGATCGAACAGGGCTTGAGCTGTTGAATGCGTACACCCAACCGTCTGTGCCTGCCCCGATGAGGGCCTGCCATGGGTCACCCGATTCGGAGGTTCCAAGGTCAAGCTTGTCGGAGACATAGACCTCCTTCATGCCTCCGGGGTAGTACCACGCATACTCCGCATCCGCGTAGTATCCTACCATCCCGGTCGTGATGGCCGTGCTAGTCGCTACGTTAGGGAGGACGCCCTCATCGAGGAGGGCTTCCGCGTCACCTTCGGAGACGCTCTCAACCGCCTCCCATGTGGCCGTACGGTTAACGTGTGGATCAACGCCCAAGCTGAGCCCGCTCGTTGCGAAGGCTCCCGGCAGGGCGTCGGGCCCAAAGTTGGCTTGACCGATCACGTCCATTGACCCCTCCACGCGAACCCCATCTTCCCAACCGTCAACCAACACTCCCTCTCCGTCGTTCTTATCCTTGCCGTGCCAGAGCGTGAGATCGGTCATCCCGTAGGGGTTATTGGTGTCCGAAACGGCCGTTGCGAGGAGGAAATCAGGAACCCCATCCCCAGTCAGGTCCATGGACACGTTGACCGCCCGTGTTGCAGTCATGGCTGGTTTCTCTCCAACCCAGCGCTGTTCGAGATCCTCATTGAGCGTGTACCAAGTTTCGAGGCCAGAACCTGTCCCGACGCCGTAAATCTGCCCTTCTCCGGGGTTGTGTGCGCGGGTTAGGTGCGTGGGTTCAGCGTCCTTTCCTGGGTCCGTAGCTTCGGGAAGGCTGAACGTTTTCCCGGTGATGATGGTCCCGGTGTCTCCTTCAAGCGCGTAGATGTTCCCGTCTGTCGAGGTAACGATGAGGTCCTCGCCGTCTTGGTTTCGGAGGTCTGCGACCATCATCGTGATGGGACTTTGCATCATGCTGGCGGAGATGTCGTGCTCGTAGGTTCGGGCGGGTTCTTCCTCCATGATGCCCCACGGTGCGTAGATGTGGGTTTTCATGTCGAGCACGTTCACACCGGTGCGCTGGCTAAGGAAGAGAGCCAGATCGCGGGAGTCGATGGTGATGCTCGCCGTATCGCCGGGTGCGGAGCGTTGGGGATCCGTGGTGATGGATGAGGCGTGCACGGCGTCCTTGATGCCCGCTAAGAGAACGGCTTCGTTGGTCTGGCCTCCGTCGTTCCCGAAAAGCGTCTCTCCGAAGTCTGCCATGCGGGTTGTGGTTTCGCCCTGAAGATCATGGTTGCGGTGGTGGAGGTGGTTGTCGAAGGTGAGCAGGTTCGTTAGGCCCCCGGTGTCTTCAGTGTTCGGGCCATACCCTGGGAGGTCACCGTCGTCGTCCTGGGGCGGGTGTTCGGTCCACCAGATGCCAGGGTTCTCCTGCAAGAAATGAGGCTGGGCTTGGTACCCGACGAACTGTGCTTGGGGGGTCGCGGCGGGGAAGCGTTCGGAGGCCACAATGTGGGTCCCGTCCGTGGTGACCTCGAATTGGAGCTCGACGAAGTCGTATGCTTCGCTTGTGTGGTGGGGCTTGGTCCAGCGGACCTCGTTCTGTGTGACCTCGATTTGGCCCTCCGTCACGCTGGTGCTGCTTCCGGTTGGAGGAGGGTTGAAATCCTCCGGGAAATCCGCGTCGTGGAAATACCCTTCGCCTTCTGTGAGTTCGAGGCTGACCCTCTCAACGTCGGTTTCCGCCACGGGCGTCGTTAATACGACGGCCCAGCGTCCTGTGGGAAGATCCTCAGGGGCGCCCACATCGGGTGTGGGGCCCGAGCCCGCCGGCCGCGGCGAAGAGACGAAGACCGCACGCTTGTCACCGCCCGTCATGGTCCCATGTTCTTTGTCCTCAACGACGAGGAGGAGCTGGCTCGTGGATGCTGCTGTTCCTGAGAGTGAGGCGTGCACGTGCTTGTACGCATACCGGTCATCGGTGCGGTTCACGGGCACATTCAGGTACGCCTCTTCCCCCGCTTCGAGGGCATCCTCAAGCTCTACGTGGATGGTCTCGGGTTGCGGAGCGTTCCCCTCGATGACGAGGGTCTCGTCGATGTCGAACGCGACATCCGCGCCCAGCCCATTCTCTATGTCGCCGTCCACTTGGAGACCGACGGGGAGCGACAGGGACAACGAGGTCCCCGCGGCAACGGCCCCGGGACCCGTGTTGTTCACGACGAACTGGATCGTGGAGGAGTTCTGCAGGGGCTGGAGATCGTACGGTGCATACCCGGTTCGAGCGTCATCGGTGAGATCGCTCGCATAACAAGGCTCGTGCACTCCAAGGCCAGGTCGCAGGCAGTGCATGTAGATGGACGCGGAGGCGTACTCGTGCCCGTCGTCACCTTGGATCAGCGTGGTGAAGCCCGTCTCTTCGAACGTTGTGTTCGCCCCGGCCTGCCGCATCGTATCCGGCACGCCATCGACCCCGGTGAAGCCTGGAATGTACGAGAGTTCCCCTGAAGCGCTTGCCTGAACGAACGCGCCTTGGTCCCTGACGTGGTTTGCGTTGAAAATCGGGATCAGGACGTGCCCCATGGCGACATCGCTCCCCGTGTGTTCGTTGTACACGCGAAGGTCTGATTGACCGTAGTGGTAGCGCCAATTGGGTTCCACGGGGTACGAGATGCCCACGGTGTGCCCTTCGGATGTTTTGTTCACATGCAACGGGAGGCGGTCGTACCCGTTGTGCAAGTAAATCTCGAACTCGGTCCCTGGAGGCATGAACTCGGCGAAGGACTCTGCCAAGGGGGAACTGTTCCCTCCAGCGGCCTGAGCGAGCAAGTAGGATAGAAGGCTGTTCGCGTACGCTTCGTCCGGGTAGTGCATCTTGTCGAGCGTTTGCATCGCATCCCATGCCCTTTGCTCGAGATCCTCGCTCGCTCCTGCTTGCGAGGGGGGAGGCGGGGCCTGCGAGGCGATAGCGAAACCGATGGCGCCAAGGACCAAAGCCCCAATTAGCATCGCTTCGAGGGCGTGTCCGACGCCTCGGTCATCTTGAACCAAGCGGCGCCCTGGGCCAAGCGG
>PWVY01000173.1 GCA_003561665.1 Thermoplasmata archaeon | reverse complement strand
GTGCGTACGTGGATGGTCATGGGTGAGGGGGGGCGTTGTCGCATCTTTGAAACGGGTCGGGACCCTATGAGGGGGTGTGGTCACGTCCTTGGTGCCGTTGTTCAACGAGCGCGCTCTCCTCGTAGAGGCTCCGAGTGAGCGTGTGCTCGTTGCGGGGGATCTTCATTTGGGGCTTGAGAAGGAGCTTCGGCGCAAGGGTGTTCATGGTATCGAGGAGACGCCGGGGCTGGTGGCGCATCTTGCGGGTTTGGTCGAGCAGGAGGGTGCTGATCGGGTGTTGTTGTTGGGTGATGTCAAGCACACGTTGGGGGCGTGGGAGCCGGAGAAGCGTGCAGTGGCGTGGTTGAAGGATGTGAGCGTGCCGGTGCATGTGGTGCCTGGGAACCATGATGGGGATTTGGGGGAGATCGCGCCGTTCGTGGTGTTGGAGGATGCGCGGGGGGTTGTTGTGGGGGATGTTGGGTTGCTTCATGGGCATGCTTGGCCGAGCGAGGAGGTTCTACGAGCGGATCGTTTGGTGCTTTGCCATAACCATCCGCATGTGGCGTTGAGGGATGGCTTGGGGCACGTGTCGAAGGAGCCGTGTTGGGTTCGCGCTCCGCTGGTGGAGAACGAGGCGGTGGTGGAGCGGTTCGGTGAGGGGGATTTGGCCCGGGAGGCCGTGTTGGTGCCGGCGTTCAACTCGTTGTTGGGAGGCGTGGCGTTGAACCGGGCGGAGGGGGCTCCGATCGGTCCGTTGTTGGCTAATGGCGTGGTGCGGTTGGATGTGGGGCGGGTGTTCACGTTGGATGGTGTCGAGTTGGGAACGATCAAGGCGTTACGGGAGCGCTTGGTGGATGCGTAGCGTGTTCGACCGGTTGGATCCTCGGTTGCGTTCGTTGCTTGAGGAGGAGGGGTTCGAGGAGCCAACGCCTGCTCAGCGGGAGGCGATGGGTCCGATCTTGGATGGGGAGAACACGTTGTTGTTGGCGCCTACGGGTATGGGGAAAACCGAGGCGGCCGTGTTACCGATTCTGGACGAGTTGATCCGTGTACCGGAGGAGGATCGGGAGGGGTTCGTGGCGATCTACGTGACGCCGCTTCGTGCGTTGAATCGGGACATCTTGGAGCGGTTGCATGAGTGGTGCGCGTATCTTGGCGTGGAGATCGGTGTCAGGCATGGGGACACGAGTCGGGCTGAGCGGCGTCGGCAGAGCTTGGATCCGCCGGAGTTTTTGATCACGACGCCGGAGACGCTGCAAGCGATTTTCACTGGGTCGAGGCTTCGTGAGCATTTGCGGGGCACCCGGTTCGTGGTGGTGGATGAGATCCATGAGTTGGTGGGGAACGAGCGAGGCGCGCAGCTGGCGTGCGCGTTGGAGCGCGTGGAGCGCTACCGTGAGGGGTTCCAGCGGGTGGGCTTATCGGCCACGGTGGGAAACCCAGGGGAAACGGGGGAGTTCTTGGTGGGGAAGGATCGCTCGTGCGAGATTGTTCACGTTCCCGTGGGGAAGGCCTTGGAGGTGACGGTGGAGGTGCCCATGGTGGAGGAGGGTGATCCCGTTTTGGCGGATACGTTGTACTGTGGCCCGCAGGAGGCAGCGTTGGTGCGGCGTATCGTGGAGTTGGTGGAGGCGAACACGAGCACGTTGGTGTTCGTGAACACCAGGCGTATGGCGGAGGTGTTGGCAACAAGGTTGGGGTTCTGGGGCGTGGAGGGTATCGGGGTGCATCATGGGTCGTTGCACAAGGATGCGCGCGTGCGCGTCGAGGAGGCGTTCAAGAAGGGCGATCTTCGGGGGTTGATCTGCACGAGCTCGATGGAGCTTGGCATCGACATCGGGAGCGCGGATTTCGTGATCCAGATCAACAGCCCCCGCGAGGTGGCACGGCTCTTGCAACGCGTGGGGCGAGCCGGGCACAAGGTGGGGTTGACGAGTCGCGGGGCCGTGTTGGCCACGGACGCAGATGACGTGGCCGAGGCGCTCGTGATCCGCAAGCTGGCCCTCGAAGAGGAGGTCGAAGCGGCCCCGGTCCCCGATGCGCCGCTCGATGTTTTGGCCAACCAATTGGAGGCGATGAGCATCGAGGGCGAGGTTCCCATGAGCGAGGCGATGGGGACACTTCGCCGGGCACGCCCGTTCTGGGGCTTGGACGAGGAGACGGCCAACGCGGTGGTCGAGCAGATGGAAGCCACGCGCTTGATCCAGGAACGGGACGGGCAGCTTGAACGCATGGGGCGCGCCCGGTTGCACTTCGTGGACAACCTGTCCATGATCCCGGATCAGACCACGTTCCTGGTGCGCGATGTCTCCTCCAGGAACCCCATTGGGACCCTGGATGAAGCCTTCGTGATGAGTTACGTTGAACCCGGAGCGCTCGTCGTCCTCCAAGGAGAACCCTGGCGCGTCGTCGAAGTGGACGAACCCGACGAGGACGACGATGAAGACACGCCCGATATCCTCGTAGCGCCCGTGAAAGACCCCACCGGCGCCGTGCCCAGCTGGGTCGGCGAAGAGATCCCCGTCCCCTACGATGTCGCCCAAGGCGTAGGCCGCTTGCGCGAAACCATCCACGAACGATTGCAAAACGGGGACGCCATCGAGGACATCGCGCGCACGCTCAGCGAGGAACACGCCACGAACAAGGACACCGCGTTGTTCCTCGTCGAAGCCCTCAGCGAGCAAGGCGACGCCGCCATGCCCACCCACCGGCAAGCCACGCTCGAAACCGGCAAACAACAAGCCATCCTCAACGCATGCCTGGGCCACAAAGCCAACGAAGCCCTCGCCACCGTCACAAGCGGGCTCCTAGCCGCGCGCCTTGGCGAAAGCGTCGGCATGGACGTGGACCCCTACCGCGTCATGCTCGAACTGCCCCGCCGCGCCCGCACCGGGCCCGTGCACGACGTCATCGACGAGATCAAAGGCCAACCCCTCGCCGAACTGATGCGGACGCTGATCCAGAACCAACCCATCCTCCGCTACAAGCTCGTTCACGTCGCCCGCAAATTCGGCGCCCTCGACAAACACGCCAGCGCCATGAACGTCAACATCGCCCGGCTCCTCGAACGCTTCAAAGACACCCCCCTCCACCGCGAAGCCCTACGCGAAGTCCTCCACGAACGCATGGACATCGCCCAAGCCGAAGCCTTCCTCAAAGCCCTCGACGAAGAACGCATCACGCTCGTCCACCAACGCATAAGCCCCATCGGGCAAGCCGGGTACGAAGAAAACATCAACCTCGTCAGCCCCGGCCGCGCCACCGCCGCCGTCCTCCGCGCCATGAAAGAACGCCTCGAAGACGAACCCATCATCCTCGCCTGCACCCACTGCAAAACCTGGACCCGCCAAACCCGCGTCCGCCGCGTCCGCTTCCCCCTCAAATGCCCACGATGCGGTGCACGCGTCATCACCATGACCCGCCCCTGGCGCGAAGACACCCTCAACACGCTCAACAAAGAAACCCTCTCCCCCGACGAACAAACCACCCTCCGCAAACTGAACACCAAAGCAAGCCTCCTCAACGCGCACGAAGAAAACGCCCTCCTCGCGCTCGTCGCCCGAGGCGTTGGCCCCAAAACCGCCGCCCGCATCCTCGCCAAACAACCCAACGATAAAACCGCGCTCCTACGCCACCTCATGGAAGCCGAGATCACGTACGCCCGCACCCGCGACTTCTGGGACTGAACAAACCCAATGCACACGACCCCCAACAGTCCCCCGGGGTTACGCCCTGGCTCTTCTTGCAAGCATCCCCACCAACCCCACGGTCATGACCGACACCACGCCCCCAACGAACGGCACATCCGAACCCTCCTCCTGGGACGCTTCAGCCATCGACACCTCCTCATCGCCACCATCCGCCGTTTCCCCTTCCGGGAAGTACACGGTGACCTGCGTGGGCACGACGTCCACGTCATGGAACACGGTGTCCGACGATCCCTCTCCATCCAAGGTCAAGCTGTGCGGCTCATCCCCCACTTTGTCCTCCCCCACCGTG
>PWVY01000072.1 GCA_003561665.1 Thermoplasmata archaeon | reverse complement strand
CGCCTTCACGTTCGCGTTCGAAGAGAACCAACACGGCCTCTGGCGATTGCACGCCTACCGCTACGAGGAAGACCGATCCACCTTCCTCGTCGAAACCACCCAAGACGCCTGGGAACAATCCGGCATGCACAAAGCCAGCCAGAAAGACACCGTCGCGTACTGCCAAGACCTCTTCGCTGATCGCCTCGACGGGCACGATCTCCTCACCAACAAGAGCATCTGGCGACGCTTCCCCCACGTCGAATGCGACACCTGGCACCACGAGAACCTCGTGCTCCTCGGCGACGCCGCCCACACCACACACTTTAGCATCGGATCCGGGACCAAGCTCGCCGTCGAAGACGCCATGGGTCTCGTCCAAGCCCTCGAACAAGAAAACACGATCCAAGAAGCGCTCGAACGCTATGAAGCCACCCGCAAACCCGTCATCGGCAGCTTCCAACGCGCAGCCAAAACCAGCATGCGATGGTTCGAAGACACCGAACGCTACATGGACCACGCCCCCGAACGCTTCGGGTTCTCCCTTCTAACCCGCAGCTTCCGCGTCACCCACGAAGAACTCCAAGACCGCGATGCGGACTACGTGCAAACCGTCGACCGCTGGTTCGCCAAAAAAGCCATGGAACAAACCGGGCGAACCCTCGACCTCGACGACCCACCCCCGCCCATGTTCACACCCTTCAAACTCCGAGACATGGTGCTCGAAAACCGCATCGCCGTAAGCCCCATGTGCCAATACAAAGCCAACGACGGCACCGTCAACGACTGGCACTTCCAACACCTCACCTCCCGCGCCATCGGAGGCGCCGGGCTCGTCATGACCGAGATGACGAACGTCAGCCGCGAGGCCCGCATCAGCCCCGGATGCGCAGGCATGTACAAAGACGAACACATCCACGCCTGGAAACGCATCGTCGATTTCGTGCACGAGAACACGTACGCCAAGATCGGGATCCAACTCGGGCACGCCGGACGCAAAGGCGCCACCAAGCTCGCCTGGGAAGGCATGGACGAACCCCTCCCCCAAGACCAGCAATGGGAGATCCTCGCACCCACCCCCATCCCATGGAACGACGAGAACCCCACGCCCAAGAAGATGACGCGCGAAGACATGGACCGCGTCATCGAGCACCACGCTCGCGCCACGCGCATGAGCCACCAAGCCGGGTTCGACCACCTCGAACTCCACTTCGCACACGGGTACCTCCTCGCCACGTTCCTATCCCCGTTAACGAACAAGCGAGACGACGAGTACGGAGGCAGCCTCAAAGACCGCATGCGCTTCCCGCTCGAGATCGTGGACGCCTGCCGAGACGCCTGGCCCAACCACAAACCCATGAGCGTCCGCATCAGCGCCACCGACTGGGCCCAAGGCGGCAACACCGGCGACGACGCCGTCCAGATCGCCCGCATGCTCAAAGAACACGACGTCGACATCGTGGACGTCAGCGCCGGGCAAACCGTTCCCCACGCCAAACCAGAGTACGGACGCCAGTTCCAAACCCCCTTCAGCGAGCAAGTACGCCTCGAAGCCGAGATCCCCACCATGGCCGTCGGGAACATCTCAAGCTACATGGACGTGAACACGATCCTCGCCGCCGGACGCGCCGACATCGCCATGATGGCCCGCATGCACCTTTGGGATCCCTACTTCACACGGCATGCCGCCTACGCGCAAGGATACAAGCTCGACTGGCCCAAACCCTACGAGAGCCTCGACCGCTTCACCCCCCGCACCGGCTGGATCCAAGACAAGGTGTACGAGCGATGGGGCACCCGATCCGACTAGCCCGCTCGAGGCCCGAAACATCCTGGCGTCCACGACGACCCAGAGGCCCAGCGTACAACCACGACGAAAACCCCTTTGTGCGCCCTATGCGATGACGAACCATGGACATGGGGCACACATCGGAAGCCATGGAGATCCCGCGCGAGTTCAACATGGCCGACTACTTCCTCTACGACCGCCTCGACGAAGGCAAAGGGGACAACACCGCCATCCAGACCGTGGACACCACGTACACCTACCAAGATATTGCCGACGAGAGCAACCGCCTCGGGAACGTACTCAAAGACCTCGACGTGCGACCCGAAGAACGCGTGCTCCTCATCCTCCCCGACGTGCCCGAGTTCGTATCCAGCATCTTCGGCACCCTACGCATCGGCGCCGTCGTCGCCATGGCCAACCCCCTCCTCGACGCCGACGATCTCTCCTACTACCTCGACTACACCCGATGCCGCACCCTCATCACAACGCCCAAGGTCGCCAACAAGCTCGAACCACGCATCGACTCCTTCCCCCGCCTTGCCGACGTGATCGTCAAAGGCAACCCCCCAAACGGGCCAATCTTCCACGCCTGGGACGAGACGATACCGGATGCCAGCCCCACCCTGGATCCCTACCCCACGACCCGGAACGACCCCGCCTACTGGCTCTTCACGAGCGGGTCCACAGGGAAACCCAAGGCCGCCATGCACCTCCACCACGATTTCCCCTGGAACTGCGAACGCTACGCCAAACAAGTCCTCGGCTACAACGAAAACGATCGAACCCTCAGCGTCCCCCGACTCTACTTCGGGTACGCCACCGGAACGAACCTCTTCTTCCCCTTCAGCGTCGGCGCGACAACGTGCCTTTTCCCCGAGAAACCCACCGCCAGCACGATCCTCGACCACATCGAACGCTTCGAGCCCACCATCCTCACCACCGTTCCCACCAGCATCAACCAAGTCGTCCACCACGACACCGCCGAACAACGGGACCTCTCCTCGATCCGCTTCGCCATCAGCGCCGGCGAGGCCCTCCCCGAGGAGGTCTTCGAGCGATGGATGAGCCTCTACGGCGTCGAGATCCTCGACGGGATCGGGAGCGCGGAAAGCTTCCACATCTACATCACGAACTACCCGGGAGAGAGCGTGCAAGGCTCGCTGGGCCACCTGGTCCCCGGGTACGAAGCACGCATCGTGGACCCCCAAGGGAACGACGTGGAGGAGGGCGAGGTTGGCCGGTTGATGGTGAAAGGGGACAGCGTGGCGGTTGGGTACTGGCAGCGGCACGAGGACTCCAAGGAAACCTTCCAAGGCGGGTGGATCGTGACGAGCGACTTGCTCCGCCAGGACGAGGAGGAGCGGTTCTGGTACGAGGGTCGGGCGGATGACATCCTCAAGGTGGGCGGCATGTTCGTTTCACCGTTGGAGATCGAGGATGCGTTGCTTGAGCACGACGCTGTCGAGGAGGTCGCTGTCGTCGATTACGAGGAGGACGGGTTGACGAAACCCATCGCGTTCGTGACGGTCACCAAGGATCACGAGTCTGGTCGAGGGTTGGCGATGGAGTTGGCACGCGTTCCGAAGACGGCGTTGGCTCGGTACAAGTTCCCTCGACGGGTCGCGTTCGTGGACGCGCTGCCCAGGAACGATCGGGGCAAGGTGGATCGACCCGCCCTTCGAGAGGCGGCTCGAGGACCATCGTTGGAGTTTTTCGATACGGGGACCACGGCGCTGCGCAAGGCTGAGGGGCGCGCATGACGCACGGGCCCGAGGACACGGGCTGGGGGACGTGGGAGGCGTTCGGGGAGGCGCTGGCGGAGGAGGGGGACCCGGTGGTGTTCCTCGTTTTGGGGGCCATCGAAGCTCATGGGCCGCACCTACCGTTTCGCACCGACACCTTCATCGGGGAGCACTTGGCGAACCGATCCGCCAAGCGGTTGGAGGAGGAGACAGGGATCTTGGGGCTTGTTGCGCCTGTTTTCGAGTGGACGGCGGCGGTTTGCGCTGAGGGGTTCGAGGGGACGGTGAGTGTGGACCCGGGGGTGGAGGAGGCCGCGTTGAGGGGGGTGTTGGAGGCGTTGATTGGGGCCGGTTGTTCGCGGGTGTGCGTTGTCACGTTGCATTTCGATCCTGCGCATATGGGGGCTGTGGGGGGTGCGTTGGAGGGGGTGGGGGAGGGGGTTCGTGATGGGGTGTTGTTCGTGGATTTCACGAAGCGT
>PWVY01000201.1 GCA_003561665.1 Thermoplasmata archaeon | reverse complement strand
TTCCGTGCCTGACCCGCTGTCCGTGGCGAAGCAGGCAGGGGCGACCCTCCGGTCGTGCTTGCCTGCGCCTCGGACCCCAGCGGACGAGGTCTCATCGTTGCGCTTCGGCTTGCCGCCGGTCCAGACGCACCGTCCCGGGCGTTTTCAGCCCCCGCGTATCGACGTTCTCGGGTGACAGGGGACGCCGAGCCCCCCGGCCTAGGCGGAACCTTTCGTCGGTGAAAGCGCCCCTTGATAGCGCAACCGGCGCCTGGGGGCGCTCGTAGCTCGCCCTAGGCATGCCTCCTTGATACCCTTTTCCCCAACACACGGACACGCAAACGTTCAAGCCTCCCTCCACCCGTAAGGGCATGCTGGAGGTTTGACGTTGTACATGAGGCTTGTAACCATCCTGGCTGCCGCGTTCCTTCTTGGAGCCGGCGCGCTCGCATTCTCGACCACGACTGTCGACGAGGAACCGCTACCCGAAGAGGAGATCGGCATGGCAAGCCAGGGGGCATGTGGGCTTGGAGGATCTGCCGATCACATCGTAGACGCCGCGGACGATGTGGAGATTCATATCACCGTCCACACGCCCAACCTCGCGGACGATGAAGAGGCTCCAGTGATCTTGCACAGCCACGGATGGGCCGGGGAACGCGTTAAGGATTCCAGCCAGGATAGCCTCGTGAGTGACCTTCTCGATGCGTGTTACGGCGTCGTGAGCATCGACATGCGAGGACACGGCGACAGCTCCGGCCAAGCCCACGTGCACCATCCTGAGCACGAGATCCAAGACGTGATCGAGGTCCTGAACTGGATCGAGGATGAGCTTGACTGGGTCGCCGAAGAAGAGGATGAGATCGTGGTGGGCGCCATCGGAGGAAGCTACGGAGGCGGATTCCAGTTGCTCACCGCCGCGAAGGACGACCGCATCAACGCGATCGCGCCGGATATGACCTGGAACGATCTTCCCTACGCGCTTGCACCGAACGATGCGATCAAGAGCGTTTGGGTCGACCTCCTGTACGGGGCGGGCACGGCGCAAGCGGAACTGGCTCCGTTCATCCACGAAGCCTACGTGGCGGCACAAACCACCAACCAGGTGCCTGAAGCGGCGATGGAGAGTTTCGAACAAAGCTCTCCCATGACCCACGAGATCCAGGTCCCCACTTTGTTGATCCAAGGGATCCCCGACACGCTGTTCAACCTCAACCAAGCCCTCTGGAACGCTGAACACATCGCTAACCACCAGGAGGATGTGTACCTTCTCACGTACCTTGGCGGTCACATCATCAACACGGACGGAACCATCCCCGATGCGGGACCCGTCGATCTTGGCCTGCAACCCGGGGAGGATGAGGGTGCATGCACGGATCGGAACCAAGCCGTCGTGGCCTGGTACGATCATCACCTCAAAGGTGACGACGACGCGCTGACGACCGCCGAGCTTGCCCCCGTCGAGATCGCGCTGGATGACGCGGAAACGTGCCTGACGGATTTCGACACCATCGATGAGCTCTACGGGAGCGACACCTTCGATGATCTGGACTCGGTCGCCGTCACGCAGGGTGCCCCCATGGCTTCCGGGTACCTCCAAGCAGGCCCCCTCAAGGCGACGCTTGGTTCGCCCGTGACGCTTGACCTTCATACGGCAAGCGAGAGCGAGTCGCTGGCCGGCGTGCCCCTCCTTTCGGGGACGGCAAGCGCGACCGGCGCGGGCGCGATCGCTTACGTGGCCCTTGTCGTCAGCGGGGATGACGGGGACCGCATCGCCAGCAGCCAAGTCACGCCCCTACGCCTTGACGGGTTCGAGGAGACCGACTTCGAGATCGAACTTGGAGGCGTGGGCGCTGCGCTCGACGATGGTGACCAGGTGCGGTTGCAAATCGCCTCGTGGGATGCGCAGTACGCGCACAACAGTGAGCGTGCACCGGGCCTATTGGTGTTGGAGGATCTCTCGGTGGATCTCCCGCTTGTCGAAGATGCCTAAAACGTTGAGGGCTTAAGGTGACGGCGTGGCGCGGTTCTTCGATGGGTATGCGGAGCCTACGCTGGATGGGCTAGAGGATTTCCACGTCGTCGCCTTGAACTTCAGCGCGACGTGGTGTGGCCCGTGCAAGCGTCAGGATCCGTTGTTCGAGCGCGTCGCGAGCACCTTCATGGATGAGAACCCGGAGGCTCGGATCGCGTTCTTGCATGTGGATGTGGATGAGAACGGCGCATTGGCGAGCCGTCGGAGGGTGAAAAGCGTCCCGACGACGCTGATCCTTTCTCGCGAGTCAGGGCTAATATGGGGCCAAGTGTGGCGGGAGAAGGCTCGGTTCACGGGCGTGGTCCCGTTCCCAAAGCTCATGAGCGAGGTGGAGGAGAACGTGGCAGAAGCAAGTCAAACGTGACGGTAGGAGCCGTGCGTGGGCTCCGTGACGAGGTTGGCTTGCTGTAAACCGGCAAGGTGCTCAAGGGCGCGCGGTTTGGGGATGTCGAGGCGCTCAAGCGCTTCGATCCAGTGCTCTTGCGTGAACGTGGACAACTCGTCCGTGAGGCCTTGGGCTGCCAGTTGGGCGCGGCGTCGTTGATTGGTAACTTCGCGCGCGGGTTGGATGGCGCGGTCGATCGCGTCCCGTGGGGATGGTTTGGGTGGAGGTTCTTGGTCGTACGTTTGGCCTGCTTTCTTCGCGTTGATTTGCCCGATGGCGTGCCGGGCGGTCTCCGCATCGTCGGTTCGTGCGTGCACGAGGGCTTCGTCGAGGGGCGTGGTGGTGCCGCATTGGGGGCAGGTTGCCGTCTCGTTCGTGCTGGGTGCGATGCGCGCGGTGCCGCAGCTTCGGCACGCGATGACGAGGTACGCCATGGTATCAGGGCAAAAACACGAGCGCGACGATGCTGGCCCCGTGCCGGTTCATGGGGACTTCGAGGCTTTCGATGCGGGTCTGGGTGCGTTCCAGCTTGATGTCGCGGTGTTTTGCGATCTCGTCGAGTTTGCCTTCGAGGATCTCCGTGAGCGCATCGGGGCCCATGTTGCCGTGACCTTCCGCGACGTACCAGCCTTTCCCGTCTTGGCGGAACCCGTAGGCAAGGCCCGCGCTGATGGTCTCCCCTTCCGTCCCGCGCTCTTGTGCAAGCACGCAGTGCGTGATGGCCCCATGGGGGATCTCCACCGGCTTGATCTCCTGGATGCCTTCGGGGAGCACGCTTGAGACGGGGACGAGGTTCTGCTCGGCGATGCCTGCCTGGATGAGGGCTTGATCGAACGCGTTCAGGCTCGAAACCGTGCTTGTAGCCGTCCCGCTGCAAACGAAGTAGCGCCCTGGAGTCTCCACGAGCGAGTTCACGGCGCCACCAACCCCACGGGGGTCTTTAACCCTACGGGCAAGGGTGCCTTCTGCGCATGCCGCGCCTTGGCCTCACGGACAAGCCTCCCTTTACGCAAACTTGAAGCCCGGTTGACCCGCAGGTTGAACCGAGCCAGCATGACCATGAAAAACCAGACGCTCGGGGCGTACCTTCAACGGCTCTTCCAAGCCGTGCACCAGCGCTCTGCCCGCGACGGGGCCGACGTGTTCACCGTGCACGTGCGGGACGGGGGCCTTGGTGCCGAAGAGATCGAGCAACTCAAATAACACGCACCGCCGCCTTGCCCATAGACCATCACGGCAACGCTTATAGTGCACCCTCATGACGGTGAGCGCGGAGGCTTCACGTGCGAAACGAACCCACCGACCACGCACTCGACAACAAGCGCGCCACGAACGTCGAAACGTACATCCAACGGCTCCACGCAGCCCTCAAGGCGCGCCAGAAACTCACAAACAACGCCCCCCTCACCGTGAAGATCCAACCAGAGCACGAGATCCCGCTCGCCCAACGCATCCTCTTACGCTAGAGATTCCAACCACCGCACCAACAACCGCACCGGAGCGCCCGTTGCCCCCTTGGGCACGTAGGCCCTGTTCAGATGCGGCTTGTCATCGTTCCACGCCACCCCAGCGATGTCCAAGTGAGCCCACG
>PWVY01000141.1 GCA_003561665.1 Thermoplasmata archaeon | reverse complement strand
CGCCACGACCGCCACATCCACCCCCTCCTCGTCCACCACCACCAACACGCCATCCGCGCATACATGCGCGTCCACGAGGGCGCCAAAGATGCCGACCAAGCCCTCAAAAACCTCGCCACGATCGCCCTATGCCCCCATTGCTATGCCTGGGGGGACGAAACCTGCCCCTGCGGAGAAACCAACCCCACCGGCCCCTACCACGCAGGCCCCATCCAAGACGTAGCGTTCCTCGACGACCTTAAGGAAGCCACAGCGCACACCCCCCTCCACGACCACGATGGAACCACCACGCTCCTAGAGCACCTTCAGAACGAAGCCCAGCTTGGACCCTTCTACCTCGACGTGGACCGAGCCGTGAAAGCCCACAACCTCGGAGGCCCCCCGGCTCGTGATACGCTCCAGGAGGCCCTCCACGACGCGGGCATCAACTCCGCCCGCACCCACTACGGACCTACCACGCTAGCGCACGACGGGGACCCGCAGCAGGTGCTCGGCGTGCTACGAGACCTCACCGGGAACGGGTGAACGCGGTCAAGGAACCGGTTCACTCGTGGTCCAAGTCACTCAGGCGCTCATCGATCTCCAGGATGCCTGCTTGGTCGTCTTCGATCAAGTCGAACAACTCGAGGATGCGACGGAAGGTCCGCTCCTCCTCAACCTGCTCATCCACGAACCAATCCAACATGTTCATCAGCGGACGATCCCCCGCCGATTCGGCCGCCTCGTAGATCTTCTCGATCTGGCCCGTGACTTTCTCCTCGTGCGCAAGCGCATCCTCGAACGCCGCCCGCGGCGAATCCCACGCGTTGGGCGTCTCATCCACGACGCCGATCTCCACGCGCGTATCCCGATCCACGAGGTGATTGTAAAAGCGCATGGCATGCTCGCGCTCTTCCTCGCTTTGCGCGAGCATGAAATCAGCGCAACCCCGCAGGCCTTGATGGTTAAAGTACGCTGCCATGGACAGGTACATGTGGCTTGCATGAAGTTCGTTCACGATCTGCTCGTTGCACAGGTCTCGCGGGTTCGTGGCCATGATCGTCATCGAGGCACCTCTTAGCCTGTATGGGGGCCTGCTCCTACAAAACACGATTGAAGGTTAGGGAACCCGAAACTTCGCATCGAGGACAGGTCAGAGTTCCCTGGAGCATGGCCGGATGACGTGGCGTTCACGTTGCTTCGAGTTCCTCGATCATATCTTCAACGAGGTTCACACGTGCTTTCTCGCGGAGCCGCCCGAAGTCGATTCGGTCCTCGTGGGCCTTGTAGACGAGAACGGCTTGCTCCCAGTCGGGGGGGGAATCCCAATGCTTGGCAGCGTTGAGGCGGTCGATGATGATGTCCTCGAGGGTGATCATCGGTACTTCGTATCCCTTGTATTCGAGAACTGTCTTCGTCTGATCCGAATCAAGACCGGGTCCGACGAGTTCGACGGTAAGGCCAAGGCCTGGATGCACGAAGTGCCGGTCCTGGTTTTGGAACCCCGCCTCGGTGAGTAGCGTTTGCACCTCCTCACGCGGCCCGATCAGGTCGATGTCCCCGGTCGTGTAGGCCCCGGACGTAAGAACTTCGACCACGCATCCCCCGACGAGGATGACGCCTTGGTTACCCGGGAGGTGTTCATCGAGGAGGGCAACGAATGCGGGTTTCCGATCGGGGGGTGAAAGCTTCGAGAGTTCGTCCGTGAGGGCCTTCTCGAAGGGTGTCTCCTTATTTTCCTGGCTCACGGAGCTTCACCTGGCCAGCTTCCTCTTTTTTCTCCCACTGCCGTTGGGCAGCTTTTGCCAAGAACGATAGCTCGGTTAAGGAGCGACCGCGCTTCGTACGGGGTATTAGCCCTCGCTTGCGCTGTATCCGTTGGTGAAGCGCGGGGTTCTCCCGAAGCAAGATTTCTACGAGTCTGCTCCGGTCAAGACCCTGCTCCTCCGCCATATCGTCAAGAACCTCGGCGAGTTCCGAGGATAGCGAGATTGACCGCTTCACAGAGCCCATTGTAGTAATACAGTAGTGGTACAATACTACTTGAATGCTCTATTGGTGTTCTCAAAGGCTCTTGTTTGGTCTGATCTGAGCCGTGCCCGGCCTATCGTTCGTCCTTAGTGCCGAGCCCCTTCCTCGTCCGCATCCTCCTCCTCAAGCTTGCCCCTGAGGGGCAGCCCGATGGAGGAAGCAAGCTCCAAGAGCTCCTCCTCCTCGACCCATGGCACCGCCAAGTACCCCCAGAACCACTCGTCGTCCACGCCCAACCGCTGGGCTTCCTCGTACGTGATCCGGTACGCCTCGACCTCCGTAGGCCACCGCACGTACGGCTCCGGGAAATGGTACACCTCCTTCCCCTCCAACAACTGACGCACATGCACCAACTCGTGAACCAAGTCCAAGTACACGATCAAAGGCTCGTACGAAGCCGCGTACGCATCCGGGCACAAGATGTGCCCTGTGTGATCATCCACGCGAGGGTACCCCTCCCCACGGAAGCACACCACGAACGCAGATTCCCACAACGTATCCGCATCGATGTCAGCACGGATGGTTTCGAACACTGGCTCCTTATCCAAGCCCGGAACGATGTCCCGCAACGCGTGCACACCCTCCCCCGGCACGTTCGGCGTGATCGGCGGGGATGGAAGCTTAGCCACGGTACCGCTCTCCGATCAAGTACGTCTCGCTCGACTCATCCCTGCTCGCAGCGGGCGATGTCGCCTTGTGGAAATCGAACCGCTCCCCCACGGCATCGTACAAGTCCTTGAACAAGTCTCCCTGGAACACCTTCGCCACGAACCCACCCTCTGGCTCAAGCAGCGCATCCGCAGCATCCAAGGCAACCTCCACCAAGTACACGCTCCGAGCATGATCCATGGACCAGTTCCCGCTCAGGTTCGGGCTCATATCCGAGATGATCGCGTCCACGCTGAGCCCTGCCGCTTCCGAGATGGCCCTCAGGGTATCCTCCTCGGTGATGTCTCCCCGGATCACCGTGACGCCTTCCAGGTCGATGGGTCGCATATCGACAGAGATCACGTGTCCTGAATCGCCGACATGTTCGAGCGCCACTTGGCTCCAACCGCCCGGTGCGGCGCCAAGATCCACGACGGTGTCGCCTTCACGGATGATCGGGTGATCTTCGAGGATCTGCTTGAGCTTGTAAGCAGCTCTCGATTTGTAGCCCTCTTCCTGGGCACGTTTGTAGTACTCGTCACCGCTTCGGTACCCGTGGCGGGAGCCCACGCGCCCTCGTAGCCGCCCGGCGTTGAAGAACCTTAGCCTGTAGATGGGAGACCTTATGCTTGCCTTGCCGATGGTGAGGCCGTGTTCGGTCCCGTGTTGGCCCTTGTTGATGCCCCCGCCGTTGCTCTCCGGTGGCCGGTGGTCGTCACTGCGGGAGCGTTGTTGGTCATCCTGGTGGGGTTCCGGGCTCGTAGCGATCTAACGGACCGGATGGGGTTGGAGAAACCGGATGTCGCTTTGTTAACGGTGGGGGCGTTGGCGGCGCCTGCGTTGAACGTGCCGGTTGGCGTATCGGACGGGACCGTGTTCGCGGTGAACCTGGGAGGGGCCATCGTTCCGTTGCTGATCGTGTTGCGGATGCGTTGGGCCGGGCGCATTCCGGGTGTGCGGTTCGTTCTCTTGTTGGCGGTCGTAGCTGTAGCGACATGGTTCGTGGTGCGGGTGGACCCGGCGCGGGGTATCGTGGCCGGGGTCCCTGAGTTCCTTCTTCCGGGCTTTGTCGCGTTGGTGGGGGGGTTGTTGTTGACGGGTGGGGATGCGATAGAGGCGGGCCCCTTGGCGTTCGCGGGGGGGTCGTTGGGCGCGTTGGTGGGAGCGGATGCGTTGTCGTTCCCGGCGTTGTTGGGGGCGTTGGATGAGGTTCCGGGGGGTGTTGCTGTCGTGTTGGGGGGTGGTGGGGCGTTCGATTTGATTTTCGTTTCGGGCGCTGTGGGGTTGGCGGCGTGCTTGTTCTTGGCGTTGGCGTTCACGAGGGGTCGGGGGG
>PWVY01000243.1 GCA_003561665.1 Thermoplasmata archaeon | reverse complement strand
GTTCGGTTCCCTGGAGGGGTCGTCGTGGATGGGAGAAAGAGAAGGGGGTCCTGGGGGAGAACCCCAGGGGAGGGAACGGGAGGTTGGGGGCGCTACGTTTCGCTTTCGACGCGGTCGTTGAAGCTTTCTTCTTTGAAGTACATCTCCAGGGCCTCGGTGACCGCTGTGGAGATCTGCTTCCCTGTGAGAAGCTTCAGCGAGTGTAGTTTCATGTAGTAGTCGCTCGGGATGCGCACTTTCATCTCCCTGATCTCGGATTCGCTTTTCTTCGGTTCGATGTACATAGGGCCGCTCACCGCCGCTTTCGCGACAACCCCTCTTTTCCTAACTTCCCCATATTAACGCTTGCCCCATATAGAGGTACACTTCTGTCCAATAAGGTGAATGATTGTCGTTTTCAGAACCATCGACTTGGTTGCTCCTCTTGCGCTTGCACCTCCCAGGAGCCGGTGAACGCGTCCAGGTCTATGAACACGCGCCAAGTTCCCGCCTCCCCTTCGATGAAGCGGGATGTCTCCACCCGCTCCCCTGGTCCGGCATGCTCGTTGTACACCAGGCGGTTGGCGCCATCCAGCACCGTCACGCGCACCCCTTCGTCGCCTGTAGCCGGCGAGATGCGCAACTGCAAGAAGACGGACTCTGCCTCTCCGCTCACGCTGAAGGTCACGTTCCGTTGCCCTGAGAACGCCTCTAGCTCCTCCTCCCACTCCCCGATCGGTTCCAACGGGCCCGTCGTGAGCACGGCGTACCCGACCATCCCCACGATGATCAACGCCAACCCCGCCGCACCCGCGATCATCCATCGATGCGATCGCCCCCTCTCCGGCAACGGTTCCCCCGTAAGCTCTGCAGCCAACCGGTCCGGGGGACCGATATGTGCCGAGGCTTGCACGTAGTGATACCATTCAACATGCTCTGCCCCCTCCTGCGAGGCGATCTCCGTGGCCACCTCGTGGAGCCGCTCCTCCGCCTTGCGAAGCAGCTCACGACGCTTTTCCCCATCGATGTGCCGGAGCTCTCGCTCGACATCGTACAGGAACCGCTCGACATCCTCCTCGCTCACACCGGCTGAACCCGCCGACCCCCTAAAAGCCCGCCGCTGTCGACATACCTCAGGATCCACGCCCGCGTCGATCACGAGGGAGCCCTTCCTCTCGTTCAGGTTGCCTTCACGGTGTCCGCTATGTGACGGCGGCGAGCCCAGGTTGCACGAAGGATACCAAGACGGTGTTGGTCTACTGCGAGGTTCAAGAGGTATCCCACGTATTCCAGGTTGAAGCATGACCCCAGGTTACTCACTGTCACCTGGTGTCGAAACGAAAGATGTGGTACGATGAGCCAAGACCCCCTACCCTTCCACGAAGATCCCCCCTGGTACAAAGGCGTCGTCCTCGCCGTCGTCGTCATCCCCTTCCTTCTAACGATCTGGGCCTTCACGACCCTCTGGGGCCAACACGCCGGATGGCTCGAACTTTCCCTCCTCATCGGCATGTGGATCATCACCGGGCTTGGCATCAGCGTGGGATACCATCGGATGCTCACACACGGCGCCTTCCAAGCCCACCCCGCCGTACGAGCCACCTTCCTAGCCTTCGGCTCCATGGCGATGCAAGACAAACCCAGCGACTGGGCCGCCACCCACAAACGCCACCACGCCCACAGCGACCAAGAAGGCGACCCCCACAGCCCCCTCGAAGGCTTCTGGCATGCCCACTTCGGATGGCTCTTCCGAGACCGCTTCGTCCGCTCCGGCCCCATCTACGAGCAGATCCGCTCGGACCCCATCGTGCGCATGATCGACCGCAACTACTTCCACCTCATCCTCGCCGGGCTCCTCATCCCCGCCCTGATCGGTGGCCTCGTAACCCTCTCATGGATGGGCCTCTGGACCGGCCTCCTCTGGGGTGGATTCGTTCGCGTCTTCCTTGGCCACCACATCACCTGGAGCGTGAACAGCGTCACCCACATGTTCGGAACACGCCCCTACGAAACAACCGACAAAGCCCGCAACAACGCCATCGTCGCCCTGCTAGGTTTCGGAGAAGGATGGCACAACAACCACCACGCCTTCCCCCGCGCCGCCTACCTCGGCCACGCCTGGTACCAGATCGACCCCGGACGCTGGACCATCAAAGCCCTCGAGAAACTCGGCCTCGCCTGGGACGTATGGATGCCCGACGAAGACACCCGACGAAACCGACGAACCTCCACGTGACCGGCGCGCAGGAACCATACCCCGCCACCGGCGGGAAGGGACCTTTATACCACCCCGAGCCTGGCCCTCCCGTGTCCAACAGCGTTCGCGAGATGTTCGCCGACATCGCCCCCGACTACGACCGCACCAACGCGGTCCTCTCCCTTGGCGTGCATCACCGATGGCGCAAGAAAACCGCGAAACTCGCCGGAGCCTCCCCCGGGTACGATGTCCTCGACTGCGCAACCGGCACCGGGGACCTCGCCGAAACCTTCGCCCGATCCGTACAACCCGGAGGCCGCGTCGTCGGCATCGACTTCGTCGAACGCATGGTCCACCTCGCCCGAACCAAGATGCAGAACGAGGACCTCGACATCACGTTCAACGTCGCCGACGCGCTCGAACTCCCATTCAACGACGACAGCTTCGACATGGCCACCATCGGGTTCGGGATCCGAAACGTCGACGACCCCGTCGCATGCCTCAAAGAGATGAGCCGCGTCGTCAAACAAGGCGGCCGCGTCATCGTCCTCGAGTTCGGGCAACCCCAAGGCCTCCTGGGCATCCCCTACAGCATCTACAGCCGACACATCATCCCCCGCATAGGCGAGCTTCTAACCGGCAACCGGGAAGCCTACGAATACCTCCCCCGAACCCAAGCCGCCTTCCCCCACGGCGACGCCTTCCTCCACCTCATGGACCAAGCCGACACGTTCGAAACCACCCAAGCCACGAAACTCACCGGCGGTATCGCATGGATCTACACAGGGGACGTCGCGTGACCCAATCACCTCCCCTCTAGGGAACGAGGGTGATGACACCCCGCCAACCCTGAAATCTCAGGCGAAACAGGGCCAAAAATAGGGGGAAGAACACGGCTAGGTACGATGCGCTGGATTGTCCTCTCCATAGCCGCCCTGGGCCTGCTCCTGATCCCCGCCGGAATGGCGCAGCAAGACGACCAAATGAACAACAACGAAACCGAACTCACCATCCTCGCACCCGAGGAATGCCCCGACGAGGAGGCTAACGACGAGGATGGCATGTGGGACGATGATAACAACCAACAAACCCAAAACGACCAGAACGACACAGAGCAACGATGCCTCATGCTCGAATCTGGATCCATCGCCGACATCGAGGAAGGCGACGAAGTGCACGTCACCTTCGCTAACGACGACGACGTAACCCACACCCTCCACGTTGGCGAGATGGGCGAGATGAACCAGGAAACGAACGATGAAGACGAAATGAACAACGAAGAAGACCGAGAGTCCATCGCCAGCAGCCAACCCACCGACACCGGTGAAGAAGACATGTTCACCTTCACCTCACCCGTCGCTGGCGACGAACTCTACTTCTGGGGCGAGAACTACGAAGAAGACGGCATGTGGCTCACCGCCGACCATGAAGAAGACGAACGCGAACCCGTCCCCGGCGAACCCGAACCCGAACCCGCCGAACCCGAACCCGAGCCCGAAACCGACGACACTCCCCTACCCGCTGTAGCCGCGCTCGCCGCCGTCGGCATCGCCGCAGCAACCCTCTCCCGGCGCTAAGCCAACCCACGAGCCCCAACCACTCCCCCGGGGATTCACCTCCCCGGGAATCTTCCCCTTTTCTTCCCACACCTTCCACCCCCCAACCCCCCAACCCCTCGTTCTTCCCGACACCTATGGGTTCCGAGACGATGAAGTAACCCAACCCAATGTACCGCGTATGCGCTGGATCCTGCTCACCCTCGCGACCCTCGCCTTGCTCGCAACACCAACAGCCCTCGCACAAGACGAGGTCGAGATCAC
>PWVY01000323.1 GCA_003561665.1 Thermoplasmata archaeon | reverse complement strand
GCGAGAACACGTTCCAGGACAGCTACCGCGGCATCAGCCTCAGCGGCTTGAACCCTGACGCGCTCGAACTCCGAGAGAACACCTTCGCCCCAACCCTCGTCGAAGCCCTCCGCATCTCCGACAAGCACGACGACGCCCTCATCGACGCACGCCTCAACGACTGGACGGTCCTCGGCGAGGACGCGATCGATCCCCGCATCAACGATGAAGGCGAGAACAACGAGGTCCTCGTCAAACCGTACCTGGATGCGGCCGGCAACGCGCACCCGCCTTTGCCTGTGGTCCGCTGCATCCAAGAGGCTGGATGGGAGACCGTCGCAACGACGCTAAGCCTGCAAGAAGCCGTGGACCTTGACCTCCCCACCACCTGCACCACGGAGCAACGACAAATCCTCCTAGGCGCCAGCTTCGAACACTACGACCCCGCAACGGTCGACACGCCCGCCATCATCACGCAAAACCCCGAGACACTCGGCGTGGACCAACGCGCAACGCCCAACCCTCTGGCAAGCATCCACGCCACGGATGAACCCGCGCTCACCTTCACCGAAGGCAGCGAAGAAAGCCACGTGCTTCACCTCACCGTGGAAACCACCGGTGACGCGCCAGGCATCACCGTCGCCACGGATGACGTACGCATCGAACAAAGCACGATCCTTGGAGACGGCACGGGCATCCAGGCAGGCAACGTTCACGGTTTGAACATCGAGGATAACCGCATCCTCCTCGAGAGCGAGGACAGCGCCGCGATCGACCTCACCAACGTCCAAGCCCCCCACATCCAGGACAACATCGTGCAGGCCAACCAGCTCCCCGGCAGCATCGGGATCCAAATCACCGACAGCGACGATCCCCTCCTGCAGGACAACATCGTCACGGATGCACGCATCGCGATACGCCTAGCCGATGCCACCGGCGCCACGCTTGAGGATAACATCGCCTACCTGAGCCCCGGCATCCCCCTGTTCGGAGACACCTCCAGCGGGCTCGTCCTCTACGGAGGCGGGGGCCACGATGCCACGCGCAGCCTCTTCGCCGGCGTCGACGAAGGCATCGTCGTACACGGCGCAACGAACGTGAACGTGAACGAAACCCGCATCCTCGGCGCAGACACCGGCATCCGCCTGGACACGCAAAGCCTCACCGGGGCCCAACCCACCGGGTTCAGCGCGAACAACACCAACCTCGCCCTCGCAGGCACACCGCTTGAACTCACCGACGAAACGGGCCTCCTCGATGTGGATGTCACGTGCGTGAACTGGGGCGTCTACCACCGAACCCTCATCGAGCAACGCATCAACGACGACGGGTTCAACAACGAGATCACATACCAACCCTGGACCAGCGCCAACCAAAACGACCCAGGCGCAGCGTGCCTGACGCCGCCCGAAGCCAGCTTCGACTACTCCGTCGACCACGGCGAACCAAGCCCCGAGGACGCCTACACACGCTTGGACACCTTCACCTTCGAAGATGAAAGCGAAGACGGGACACGCGACATCGTGCACTGGAACTGGACCCTCGGCGACGGCACAAACGAGAACCGCACAGCAATCCAAGACCCGGACGTGACGCACAGCTACGACCTGGTCGGGACCTTCCCCGTCGTCCTCACCGTCACGGACACCGACGGCATGATCGACCGCTACATCCAGGACGTCACCATCAAGAACCTACCCCCCGTCCTCGAACCCCTCGAAGACCACGACATCCACCACACCGAGGACATCAACGTGTCCATCACGGCCACCAGCCACGAAGGCGACGCGATCAACCTCACCGCGGAAGGCCCCGCCGGCGTCACGATCGACGACAACGAAGACGGCACGGGAACCCTCACCTGGGACCCCAACGCCGAGCAATACGGCTCCCACACCATCACGGTCACCGCCACGGACGACCACGAAGACACCGACACGGAAACCCTCATGGTGAACGTCAAGAACCTCGCACCAACGCTGGATGCTCCCGAGCAAATGCCCGGCGCGCTAGAGCGAACCCTCACGTTCGAGGTTCACGCTGAAAGCCCCGACGAAGACTCCATCACGGATCTCACCGCAAACCTGGATGCACTCCCCGACGGGCACGATGCAACGTTCGAAATCGAAGAAACCGGCGAAGAGCACACCGCCAAAGCCACGTTCACCTGGACCCCAACAAGGGTCGACGACATCGGGGAACACGACCTACCCCTCACCGTGGAAAGCCCCGGCCACACCGTCACAGAAACCGTGCGGCTGGACATCCGCGACAAGGTGCCCCCACCCGACCTAACGCTTGAAGCGCCCGCGGAAACCCCCGAAGGGTCCACGCTCACCGTGACCGCCACCGCGGACGTCGACGACGACGCCGAGAACGACATCGTCACCTGGAGCGCATCGGCCACCGTCCTCATCGGTGACGAAGAGACCCCCCTCGAGGGGGACCTCACCACGGACGACAACGACGCCGCATGGGAAGGCACCGTGCCCATGGGCGCAGACGCCGTGACCGTCACGTTCACCGCGGACGATGGCCTAGGCGCCACAAGCGCTACCGTGACGACGCTCGTCCAACTGCACCCCGAGGTCACAAGCCTAACCCCCATCGAGGAGGCTGTCAACTATGTCACCGACCGCCCCTTCCACGAGGTCAGCCCGCTAACGCTACGCGCCGATGCCCACGACGAGGACGGCATCGTCACGAACGTCGAGGCCACGATCACGCCCACCGACGGCTCCAGCCCACCCACGACCGTGGCCCTATCCCAAGACGACGCCACGCGCTGGAGCGTGACGCTCTCGCCAGGCCAAACCGCGTACGACGACGCGTTCCCCGCGCCTGGGGACTACAGCATCACGTTCGAAGCCACGGACGACGATGGCCTCACAAGCACCGAGGAGCAAGAGATCACGCTCCTCACCCACGAACCGCCAAGCATCGCGCTTGTCACGGACGAGCGGTACAGGCAAGCCGACGATCCCGATGGTTCCACCCTGCAGCTCCAAGGCGGACCCGTAGGGGTCTCCGCCCGCCTGGATGGGCCGATGGAATGGTACCGTACGAGCGGTCAAGGCCTCGCTCCTGGCGAAGAAGAGAACGCTGGCATAGGAAGCAAAGTCACCGTGACCGCCCCCGTTGGCGTGAACACGTACGAAGCCCGCATCGCTGACGCGTACGACGGGCAAGGCACGGCCACCGTGACGGTGTACGTCTGGGGCTTCACCACGCCGACCATCACGCTCGACCATGCAGAGAGCATCGGCGAGGACGCGTACCGTTACGACGCGAACCACACGCTCCTTGAGAACATCGAAGGCAGCGTGACGTTAACGAACGACGCGGGCGACCCAGCCGAGAACGCGGCGGTCTTCGTCACGGCCACGTACTACGGGGCTGACGCCAGGGACGAGGACGTGCCTTTCGTGAACGTCGAACACACCGATGCGAGCATCGAACAGGGTGTCTCGTACGAGGACAAGAACGCGACCACGGATGAGAACGGTGTAGCCACGTTCACGCTGGAGAATGCCCTCACCACCATGCCAGGGTACCATGAGATCGATATCCGGACCGTTTGGAACGATGACCGTGAGCACGCACCCACGTCGGCTGATCACCCGTTCATTCCGGACTTGTTGATCGAGGAGCGGACCATCGAGGTTTGGGTCGGGCCAAGCGGTATAGAGTCGGTGAACACGGACGCTCTTGGTGGAGTGTCCTGACCGCGGGGTTCAAAGCCACGCGCCGATGGTGGGCCGGTCGTAGAAGACGGGTTCGTACGCGGCCGCGATCCATCGGGGCGTGGCGGGGATGCCTTCGGCCTTGAGCAGGTAGGCGCGCACGGCGAGTTCGGCGAGAACTTCGTTCATCTCGCCGAGGGCTGCATCCTTGAGGTGCACCTCGTACTCGGCGTGGTCGACGCGATCGTAGACCTGGCCCAAAAAGCAGGCGTACGTGATCAAGCGATCAAGCACGGTGAAGCAGGCTTGGGGGATGGGTTCGTCGTGGTTCGGGGCGGGGATCTCGTGGGTGGGG
>PWVY01000047.1 GCA_003561665.1 Thermoplasmata archaeon | reverse complement strand
TAGAGGTCTCGGTCGTTGCCCGGGAGGTGTTCGGTTTTGCCCTTGAGATCCGTGATGTCGATGAAGCTCCAGGTTCTCCCGAGAGGCTCATCGGTGCAAGGGTATGGATGGAGGGAGCGGTGAATCCATCGACCATCCATAAGGCGAACGGTGTCCGTATGGCGTGTTTCGGGGTTGGTGTCGCGGACGGGCGCGAGGAAGGATGCCGGGTTGACGGCTTTCTCTGCGAGGCGAGAGAAGAGTTCGGATTCTTGCCCGATCGTGGTTGCGTCGGGGATGTTGGGCCAGAGTTCTTCGAAGGCTTTGTTGCGTGATCGGATCGTCCCGTCTGCGTCGATCAGAAGGAGGCCCCAACCGACCGGGTGGATGATCTGGTTGAGTGTTTGCGAGTGGAGCGTGTCGATGGGGGCACCCTTAGACTCCATGTGTCTTTGTCGCATGCACGGGGGTCCTCGTAACTTTGTCCCCGTCACCCTGGCTTCACATCGTCGCCGAGGAGATCGGCCCCCATGCCGGCAGCATCCATGATATCCTCATGATCCCCTCGTTCGAAGTAGCCGACGATCGCCTCCTCCACGGTCTCCGAGATGGTGACTCCCCCCAGGATCTTCAAGCTATGTAGCTTGACATGGAGGCGGGCGGGCAGAGAGATCTTCATTGTCTTGGGCTCATCCAAATCCTTCGTTTCGTCTGTTCTTATCATCAAGCACGCACCCCGATGGGCCCGCTCAGAGGAGCGGCGCATCACCAACCCTTGCTTGTCACACCCTGACATACAAGGTTGTCGTTATGCTCAAAAGGAGGACGACCACGGCAACCTCTAATCGAGCCTTGTACCGAACAGGCGACGCGTCGAAGCAGGAAGGGCTTTGATGCCAACCCGCTTTTTCCCGTACAAGAGTTCGAGCCCGTCGTTACCCATCCGTTCGAGATCCTCATCGTATGGGAAGTACCATGGCGATGTGGATCGGTTCCCTCGAGCATGGTTCACGTGCTTGATCCTCGTGACCGCCTCGATTCCCCATCGTCCATGCGTCACCCCTGACCCTGAATCCTTGGCACCGCTCCATGGAGTCTCACAAGCCCCGTACGTGTATGCGTGATCGTTGATCGTGACCGTGCCCACCTCCAAACGGTCCGCCAGCGCATCCCCTCGGTCGGGGCGTGTCGTCCATACGCTCGCAGTCAAACCATAACGGGACGCATTCGATTCGGCTACCGCTGCGTCCTCATTGGGGACACGTTGGATAGGTAAGAGCGGGCCGAACGTCTCCTCCTGCATGATCACCATCGACCGGTTCGCTTGCGAAAGGATCGTCGGCTCGTAGAACCGCGGGCCAAGATCCGTGCGAAGGCTCCCCCCTGTCTCGATCTTGGCCCCTTTTGACACGGCGTCTTCGACGTGGGCTTGGACGCGGTCAACGGCCTCGTCCATCATCAATGGACCGACCTCTGCCTCTGGATCCGTGCCGTGGCCAAGGGTCAAGTCCTCCGCGAAGCCCTTCACGGCATCCAGGAACGCATCGTGAACGGTTTCGTGCACATAGACACGCTCCACTGCAGCGCAGGTTTGCCCTGCATTGCTGAAGGCTCCCCATGTCGCACCGCGCGCTGCAAGCTCGATGTTCGCATCATCGAGGACGATCATCGCGTCGTTTCCTCCCATCTCAAGCGTGCAACCGGCATTGCTCTCGGCCGCGGTGCGGGCGACGGTTCGACCGACCTCCACGCTCCCGGTGAAGAGGACCTTATCCGGGCCAGCTTGGACCATCGCATGCCCGGTTTCCCCTGCTCCTTGTAAAAGAACGAGGGCCCCCTCGGGCACGCCCGCGCGATGGAGTTTCTCGACGAGAGCTTCACCCACGAGGGGGGTATGCTCGCTTGGTTTGAGAGCCACGGTGTTCCCAGCGAAGAGCGCCGTCACGGTTTGCGTTGCGGGAATCGCAAGAGGGTAGTTCCATGGGGCGATGATGGCGATGACGCCAAGGGGTTCTCGATCAATCCTGCTTTTCCTGTCCTTGAGAAGGATGTTGTCTAAGCGTTCAACCCCACCGTGGAGGGTCTCGGTTCCATGAGCGCTTAGCATCCGAACCATGTCTAGGGTGGGAAGAACATCCGTGAGGAGCGCTTCCCGATACGGCTTCCCCGATTCTTCAGCGATCAGGAGTGCTAACTCGTCTCGCTCATCGAGGATGATCCGCTGGAAGGCTTCGAGCACGTTGACGCGTTCATTGAGGGATCGACCGGCCCACTCTTGTTGGGATGATCGTAGCGTTTCCATGATGGCTGGAACCGCGTCGGGTGGCGTGATCTCCACCTCTCGAAGCGTCTCGTCGGTCGCGGGGTCCTTGGATGTGAGCGTCTTAGACACGACCCAGCATACGCGCCACTGGTGGATAGACGTTGGGCCTGATCGTGGTGAAGTGGTAAAGAAAGAGGGGGGAGGAGTGAAAGGGGGGAGGGAGGTCCGATGTTGGGTTGGAGTTTGGGGAGGAGTGAGGGGGGTCCATGCCCGAAGGGTCGGGCCCTATCCTCCCCCCTTTCGAATGGTATGGTTGTTATTGTCCTACTTGATCCACGTGATCTCCATGCCATCTTTAGTCGTTGATTGGTTGACCTCCTCGGGCGTGGAGGTGTTAGCACCTTCGGGGGATTGGCGCTCGGTGGATCGGTCGCTGTTTGCACCGAGCACGTTCGCAGATTCGACGCCGGTCATGATAGCCATCACGCGTACGCGGCCTTCGTAGGCGGGGTCGATACGGGCACCCCAGATGACGTTGGCGTTGCTCTCAAGTTCCATGGTGAGCCCTTGCGCGATGTTCTCGCTATCGCGAAGCGTCAAGTCGGGCCCTCCAGTCATGTGGACGAGGGCTCCGGTGGCTCCTCGGTAGTCCACATCGAGGAGGGGGTGGTTGAGAGCTTCCTTGATGACCTTGTTCGAATCTTGCGCTTCGGATTCGCCGTAAAGCATGACGGCGACCCCGCCGCAGCCCATGATCGTTTTCACGTCCGCGTAATCGAGGTTGATCAGGGACGGTTGCGTGATGGTCTCGCTGAGACCTTTGACGGTTTCGCTGATGAGCTGATCCATCACGCTGAAGGCTTGGTCGATGGGGAGGTTGGGGACGTAGTCGAGCAGCCGGTTGTTGTCGAGAACGATGACGGTGTCGGCTTCTTTGCGGAGGCGTTCGAGCCCTTCCTCGCCTTTCTGGATGCGAGCGCGCTCGACGTTGAAGGGGGTGGAGACCATGCCGATGACGATCGCGCCTTGTTGCTTGGCGATCTCTGCAACGACGGGGCTGGTCCCTGTTCCGGTGCCGCCGCCCATCCCTGCCGTGATGAAGACGAGGTCCGCACCGTTGAGGAGGGTCTCGATCTGGCTTTGAGCCATCTCGGCGCAGCGCTCAGCGACGTCAGGATACCCGCCTGCACCCAGTCCGCGGGTGACGGATTTCCCGATGAGGAGCTTCTTGTCGGCTTCTATCATGTCGAGGTGCTGTTTGTCCGTGTTGATCGCGACGGTCTCGGCGCCGCGGACCCCGATTTGGTGGAGGCGGTTGATCGTGTTGTTGCCGGCACCTCCACATCCGACGATGACGATCCGGGGGGTGCCCGTCAGGTCCGAGAAGTCATCTCCGGAACCTATCGTTTGCTCAGCTGCTTCCTCGTCCCCCGCGTTCTCGATCGCGCTCTTAATGATGCTTTCCATCCCATCCATCTCCGTAGCTTGCGAGTTCGGTTGATTCGTACGTGCGCGAGTTGGGCACGGCCTCCCCGCCGGGTTCATCCCGGCGGGGGCGGCCCGACCCACGCGTTTGCATCCCATCCGTGTTGGTTCAAAGGCCCGGCTGGCCTGGACGCTTCAACGTTGCAGGTAGCTGTTGAGCAACTCGCGCTGCATCTCAAGCTGTTCCTGCATCTGTTGGACCTGTTCGAGAGCCTCGGTCAGGGATTGTTGGCTCTCCGCGGTCTCCTTCATCTCCGGCCCTTTGGACGTGATGAAGTCGCGGATCGCACGGCGGACCACGGCGGTGCGGGAGGTGTACTCGCCG
>PWVY01000121.1 GCA_003561665.1 Thermoplasmata archaeon | reverse complement strand
CCCATCCTCAACGAGATCCCCCCCACGTACCAGGACCCCAACGCGCCCATCACCATCCTGGACCCCCAAGGCTTGCTCCGACGCCTTGGCGAAGACACCCGCAACAACCTCCAACGCATCCAACCACGCAACCCCGACAAGCTTCCCCCCGCCACGCACACCTGCGCCTCCCAAAACGAACTAGCCCCCCTCTTCGGAAGCACGAACCCCACGACCCTCACCCAAAACCTCCACGACCTCACAGGCTCCACAAGCATCGTCACGCAAAGCGAACAAGGAGCCCTCGCCTACGACGGATCCATCCACCAGGCCACGCTGCCCCCAACCCCCACGCTTGACCCCACAGGCGCCGGGGATGTCTTCGATGCGGGTCTCGTTCACGCCCTCCTCCAAGACCAGGACCTTAGCCAAGCCCTAGCCACGGCGTGCGCGACCGCCGAGCGGTTCCTCCATGCCCCCCCGACGCCCTTCGCTGATCGGTTCCCCTCCAAGGAGGACGTGCGAAACCGAGCCCAAGATGTCCAAGTCACGACGAAGGACACAACCGAAACGGGCCCATGAGCCAACCATCAGGGCAGGACCCCGTCGTCAAGTTGTTCCCACGTGGCCAGTTCTACGACCACGTCCAGCCCGGCAGCGTACTCCAGCGCAGGTTCCAGAAGCATCACACCGTTGGATCCCGTCTCAGGCAAGATCCGGACCGTGTTCATCACGCCCACGGCGTCCCCGTTCGATGAGAGAACCCCGCTTCCGCTGTCCCCTGGGACGCCAGGCGTAGCGCTGTACATCACCGCATCCCAAGGCCCCGCGTGGACAACGTAGCCCTCGTTGGTTTGAGCCTCCTCCATGCCTGGACGAAGGTTGCTGTTCCCATACCAGAGAAGCTTGTCCCCGGTGGAGACGCTGGCGCTTTGGGCCAAGCCTGTAGGTCCCCCGTAACCGTGCATCGCGGGGCTGGTCGTGGCTCGGTCTTCTTGGGGGATGAGGATGAGCGCGAAGTCGTTGTACAAGCATGCTTCTTGGCTTGTTTCGTTGCCTTGTTGCATCGAATGCCAGGACGAGTAGAGGAGGACGCCGGGTTCGCTGGCCCCCTCGATGTTGACGCTCGTTCCAGGCTGGTGGGGTTCAGCGGAAGGGTCGCAACCGTCGCTTGCGCCGCTGGGGTTCTCAGCGAAACAATGTGCTGCGGAGCCGAGGAGAAGGGACCCGTTGCCGGGGGTTGTGAACAGGAAGTTGGATGTGCAGGATCCAGAGCCGGTGCTGACCTGCACGCCGGGTCGGATGTTGGCCTCGCTGGGGGAGGGCCATGGAGGATGATCTTGGCTTCGTCGTTCGTCCTCTCCATCCTGGTCGTCGTCTGCATCCCTATCCGCGTCGTTTGAGTCGTCTTGCTCGTCGTTGCTTCCGTCCTCGTCGTGACCGTTGCTCTCGTCGGCGGAGTCGTCGTGCGTGGGTTCAGGGTCTTGCAGGGGCTCGTTGGTTTCGTCGTTCCCTGTGAAGGTGGTGATGCATCCTGCGGTGAGGAGGACTGCTGCGAGAAGGATGGCGAAGCGAGCCCAGGTGTGCACGTTTTTCATCGCGTCGTGAGGGGTCTTTAACCCTGTGGTGGATTCCTCAAACAGTCGGGAGGGCAGGATGGTGGGGGGTTGGTGGTTTCTTTTGCGAAAACGGCTTGCTTGGGGGCTCGTGTGGGGTCGTATGGTTCGCTTGGCGGTTCGCAGCGCGGTTCGGGAGGATGTCGAGGGGATCGTGGCGTTGAATCGTCGTGTGTTCGAGGATGTGGAGATGACGGGGTGGGAGCCGTGGCATCTGGAGGCTCATCTTGATGTTTTCCCGGAGGGGCAATTGGTCCTTGAGAGCGGTGGAGATTTGGTGGCTTCGTCGACGAGTTTTCGCGTGATGAGGGAGCGCGCGATGGAGCCGCATACGTGGATGAGCATCACGGGCGGGAACGAGCTTCCTAAGCATGATCCTGAAGGGGATACGTTGTATGGGTTAGAGCTCATGGTGGATCCCGATTGGCGGGGGTTGGGGGTCTCGAAGATGTTGTACAGGGCAAGGAAGGTTCTTGCTCGCGTTCTGGGGTTGGATGCGATCGTGGTAGGGGGCCGCATCCCGGGGTTCTTGGAGGCTCAGCGCAAGGACCCGGATCTTCGCGTTGCATCATACGTGGACCGGGTCGAAGCGGGGGATCTTGTGGATCCGGTGCTTACGGCCCAGTTGGCGGCGGGGTTCGACCCATGCGGCGTGTTGGAGAATTACGCGTTGGATCCTCACAGCGTGTACCATGCCGTCCGTTTGGTTTGGGAGGCTTAGGGTTCATCTTCTTCTTCGTGTTCGTGGGTGCGTTCGGCCATGACTTCGCGGACGCGTCGCTCGGTCGTGTCGACGGCGGTCAGCCTCCAGGGACCGATGGTGACGTGTTCGCCGGGCTCTGGCACGCGGCCAAGCTCCCCCATGATGAGCCCGCCAACGGTCGTCACGTCCGGGTCGGGGTGGGTTAAGCCGAGGATGTCGTCCACGTCGTGCAGGGGGGCATCACCTCGGATCAGGTACCGTTCGCCCGCGAGGGGGACGTGTTCGCGGGGTTCCTCGTCGAAGACGTCCTCGATCTCGCCGACGAGTTCCTCGAGGAGATCCTCGGTGGTGACCAGGCCTTCGGTCCCGCCGTGTTCGTCGGCGACGATGGCCATCTTCGCGTTGGCTTCGAGGAGGGTGACGACGGCTTGGTCAAGCGGCGTCGTCTCGGGGAGGACCACGGGGGGTTGGGCGAGGTCGAGCAGCGTGCTAGCCTCGTCGATGTCGGGGTCGAGGAACGCGATGTGTTTGAGGTGAACGATGCCTACGACGCGATCGATGTCGCCTTGAACGATGGGGAAGCGGGCGAACCCGGATTCGCGGGCGCGTTCGATCGTCTCGTCGAGGGGGTCTTCGAGGTCGAGCACGACCATTTGGGTGCGGTGCGTCATGATTTGGCGCACGGTCAAGCGGCGCAGCGCGAACACGTTGGAGAGGACATCTTGGGCCAGGGTCGAGGAGAGTTCGCCCTCGGCCATGCGCGTGACCAGGTGCTCGAGCTCTTCCTCCGTGTGCACGCTTTCGGTCGCTTGGTCGGTGCGGAAGCCCAAAAGGCGGAGGAACAAGAGCGCGGACCCGTTGAAGAGTTTCATGAACGGCCAGGAGATGTAGTAGAACGCGACCATGGGTCGCGCGATGCGTTGGGTGGTTCCCACAGGGTGCCGGATGGCGACGCTTTTGGGCATCAGCTCGCCGACGACGACGTGCGCGTACGTGATGATGCTGAACGCGATGATGAACGAGACGGTGCGGATGATCGTTTCGCTCTCGATGCCGCCAGCCGCGAGCACGGGCTCGATCAAGTGCGCAACCGCGGGTTCCCCCACCCATCCCAGGGCTAGGCTTGCAGCGGTGATGCCAAGCTGCGTGACGCCAAGGTACGCATCGAGGTTCTCAACGATCTTCTCGGCGACGTACGCGGTGTGATCGCCGGCCTGTTTGAGGGACTCGACTTGCGTTGATCGGATCTTGACGAGGGCGAACTCGGAGGCCACGAAGAACCCGTTCAAGAGGACCAAGAATACGGCAAGCGTCAGGTAGAGCAGGTCCAACCCCGTGATTGGCACGCGGGGCGCATGCAGGCGGCACCATCAAAGGGCTTTCCCCTTCCCAGGGTTGTCGGTTATGCGTCTTGGGCTTCGTCCATGGCGCGGTGCACGCGAGCAGCCACCTCGTAGGCTTCCGCGGCTCGCTTCAACGCGCTGGAGGCATCCTCCAACGCTTCCGGCAGGTCTGGATCCTCGCTCGTGAAGAACATATCCAGCGTCATGTCCGCGTTCTTGGCCCCCTCAGCAGCCTGTTGTGCCTCCTCTGCCAAAGCAAGCACGTTTTCGTCCTCGCTCCCGTGGGCTTGCCCTGCTAACCCGGCCACGAGCGAGAACGCGATACGCGCAGAAAGCCCCGCTTGCACGATGGCATCCATGATCACACGTGTTCGTTGGGCATCCTGGATGGACGAAGGGACCTGAGGAGGCATCGATCGCTAAGGAACGTGCCCTGCAAAAGGGTTCACCCCTTCCTCGTGCCGAAACGGCTAAGCCTTTCGTGCCGGCTTGAAGCGTGATGGACACCGCCAACGATCCGCGCTTGCTTGTTGTCGAGCGCGCGCTTGAAGATCTCGACGAGACCCTGCAGCACGGTCACATCAAAGCCCCCATCCCCCAAGATGAGGTGCGTGATGCCGTCAACGCTGCGCAAAGCGCGCTGCAGACCCTCAAGTACGCGTACGCGGACCCTGAGCATCTTGTCGAGATGGATGCCTTCAGCGATCTTCAAACGTCCATGACGGAGGCTGAGACCCTCCTGGGAGGATCATCGTTCCATGAAGAGATCGATGAGAAGCCTCTGGCTGTCGCGCAAGCTCGATGGGCGATCGATCTCGTCACCACGCTTGAGGAGCGTCTGTTCCTTCCTGGGGAAGGCCTTCAGCTTGGCGTAATCGTCGAGAAAGGGCGCGTTCTTAGCACGCGAGACCATCCGGACGCGGATGAGTTACTGGTCACGCGCGTGGCCGCCGGTCGAGGCCTCACGGTCGTGACGAATGATCAAACCGTGAAGAAGGAGGATGAGGTGGGGGTTGCGCTCCTACCGCCCACGGATCTGCGTGGCGTCGTCAGCGAGGGCATGTTCCTCGGGGCAGACCAAGGGGTCCTCCGGGGCGTCGAGGCGGGCCCAGACGGGCGTCCAGAGGTGGAGGGGGCAGCCTACCACGAGACGCAGAACATGCTCACAGCGTACCTGAACGCATGAGGTAGCGTCTCGGTTCTTGCCTACTGTTTGGCCTTGGTGAGCGTGGACCGGAGCGCTTTGTGCAGCACGCCGCCGTTGGCGATGTACTTCACGTGCGCGGGGGTTTGCAGGAGCGCTTCGACGGTGAACGTTGTCTCCTCGCCCGTTTCCGGGTGCTCGGCGGTGACCTCGTGGCGGCTGTTCACGCCCAGGTTCTCGAGGTCATGGATCGTGAACGCTTCGGTCCCGTCCAACCCGAGGCTTTCGACCGTTTCCCCGTTGGTGAATCGGAGCGGGAGGACACCCATGCCGATGCAGTTGTCCCGGTAGATGCGCTCGTAACTGGCGGCCAGGGCCGCTTTGACGCCAAGAAGGCGCGTGCCTTTGGCGGCCCAGTCGCGGCTTGACCCTGTGCCGAGCTCTTCGCCAGCGAGGATGACCAAGGGTGTGCCTTCCTCGGCGTACCGTTGGCTGGCTTCGAACATGGTCATGGTTTGCTCGGTGGGGTGGTGGATGGTGAACCCGCCTTCGATATCGTCGAGGAGTTGGTTCTTGATGCGAACGTTCGCGAACGTGCCCCGCATCATGACCTCGTGGTTGCCTCGGCGTGCTCCGTACGTGTTGAAATCGTCGGGGTCAACGCCGTGGTCCATGAGCCATTGCCCGGCGGGTAGATCTTCGCTGAAGGGGCCGGCGGGGCTGATGTGGTCGGTGGTGAGCGTGTCGCCGAAGACGCCGAGCACGCGCGCTTCTTCGACGGTGTCCATGCCGGGGGCTTCCAGGGGCATGTCTTGGAAGAAGGGGGGTTCGCGGATGTAGGTGGATTCGGGGTCCCAGTCGTACACGTCCCCGGTGGGGGCTTCGAGGGCTTCCCATCGGTGGTCGCCTTCGAACACGTTGGCGTACTTGTCCTCGAACATTCCGGGGTTGATGGCTTCCTTCATGACATCCCGGATCTCTTCGTGCGTGGGCCAGATATCTTCGAGGTACACGGGTTCCCCGTCGGGGTCGTGCCCAAGGGGCTCCGTGGTGAGGTCCTTGTCGATGCGTCCGGCGATGCCGTAGGCGACGACGAGAGGGGGCGAGGCGAGGTAGTTGGCCTTGATCTTGGGGTGGATGCGGGCCTCGAAGTTTCGGTTGCCGCTGAGGACGCTTGCGGCCCACAAATCGCCGTCGTCGATGGCTTGTTCGACGTCGGCGGGGAGGGGGCCGCTGTTCCCGATGCATGTGGTGCATCCGTACCCGACGGTGTAGTATCCAAGCTTCTCGAGGTACGTGAGGAGGCCGCTTTCTTTGAGGTACTCGGTGACGACTTTGCTTCCGGGGGCGAGGCTCGTTTTCACGTACGGTGGCACATCGAGCCCTTTCTCGACGGCGTTCTTGGCGAGCAGGCCGGCGGCGAGCATGACGGTGGGGTTGCTCGTGTTGGTGCAGCTTGTGATGGCGCTGACGACGATGCTGCCGTGTGTGAGTTCGTACGTTTCGGGCCCGTTGGTGACTTGGATGCGTTTGGTGAGGGGGCCCAGGTCGGGGTTGGGGTGTTCCCCGGGTTCTTCCCCGGGCATGGATTCGGGGGGGTGTCCGCCTTCTTCCAGCCAGCGGTCGACGGCTTCCTTGTCGGCCCCGTTGGCGGCTTCTCCGAACTGGGAGTGGATCAGGCCGCGGAAGTGGTGGTCCATGTTTTCGAGGTCGACGCGTTGGTTGGGTTCTTTGGGGCCGGCGAGGCTGGGCGTGACGGTTGTAAGGTCCATCTCGACGACTTCGGTGTATTCGGGCTCTTGGCTTCCGAAGAGGCCTTGGTGTTCGAGGTAGGCTTTGACGAGTTGGATGTGTTCTTCGTCGCGTCCGGTGCGTTCGAGGTAGTCGAGCGTAGCTTCGTCGGGGGGGAACACGCTGATGGTGCTTCCTTGCTCGGGTGCCATGTTCGCGATGGTGGCCCTGTCTTCGACGGTGAGGGTTTCAAGCCCGGGCCCGTAGAACTCGACGAAGCGGTCGACGACGCCGACGTTTCGGAGCTTCTCGGTGACGTGAAGGACCATGTCGGTGGCGGTGGCTCCTTCAGGGAGTTCGCCGGTGAGGCGTACGCCGACGACGTCGGGGAGGGCCATGCTGATGGGTTGTCCGAGCATGCTGGCTTCCGCGTCGATGCCGCCTACGCCCCAGCCGACGACGCCGATGCCGCCGATCATGGGCGTGTGGCTGTCGGTGCCGACGAGCGTGTCGGGGTAGGCCCAGCGTTCGCCGTCGATGGTTTCGTCGTGGACGACGCGGCCGAGGTATTCGAGGTTGACTTGGTGCACGATGCCGGTGCCGGGGGGGACAACGTCGAAGCTGTCGAAGGCTTGTTGCGCCCATTTGAGGGCTTTGTAGCGTTCTTGGTTGCGTTCGTATTCTTTCTCGACGTTGAGGTTGAAGGCTTCTTCGCTGCCGAAGAAGTCGACTTGCACGCTGTGGTCGATGACAAGGTCGATGGGGACTTCGGGTTCCACGATGCTTGGGTCGAGGCCTTTGCGGTCGGCTTCGCTTCGAAGTGCGGCCAGGTCGACGACGGCGGGAACGCCGGTGAGGTCTTGGAGGACGACGCGGCTGGGTTGGAAGGGGACGGCGGCGTCGGGCACGTCGGGTTGCCAGCTTGCGACGTTCTCTACGTGTTCCCAGGTCACGTCTTCTCCGTCCACGTTTCGCATTACTGCTTCGAGGAGGATGCGGATGCTGTAGGGCATCTTGTCGAGTTGGCATAGCCCGGCTTCCTCGAGCTTGTTCAAGTCCGCGATGCGGTACGAGCGATCGTTGACCTCGATCGTCGTGAACGCGTCGTAGGGGTCCTTCGAAGGCGCCATTGGTCTCGTTGAAGGGGCTTGGCTAAAAATAGCTTCCCCGCGTGCCCTCGGGACGGCCGGGGGTTAGGGTCGGTGGTGACGCGTGAGGAAGGGCGCGGAGAGCAGCGCGATGAGGGCGATGATGGGGGGGAGGGGCGTATCGTCGGTTCCAAGCGCGTTGATGGCCTCGTCGGGGTCGGTTGCATGGGGTTCTGTGGGTGCAGCGGTGGTGATGGCGCGGCTGCTTTCGGGGTGGAGGAGGGCGCCGGCGTGGCCGTGGAGGGTGTGACCTGTTTCGTGAACGATGCCGTGCGTGGTCTCGGTGCCGGGGTGGATACCGTGGGCTTGCAGGGTCTCCCAGGTGTTCGTGGCGTTGGGGAAGCGGTAGGCGTCGTGGAAGGGGGCTTGGGTGTCGCCTTCGTGGTAGGTGTCGTCGGGGAACGTGCTTGCAAGGTGTTGGCTTGCTTGGCGGGCGCTGGTGTAGTATTCGTGGTTCTCGTGCACGTGTTCGAGGGTGCTTTCCATTACGACGGCGTGGATGTGGATGCGGCGTTCGCCGTCGTGGAAGGGGTTCGGATGGGCGTCGACGCGGCTTTCGATGAGGAGGCTTGCTGCGTTGTGTAGGCCGCCGTGGTTCCTGGCGATGCCGGGGTCGGCGCCGCCTGCGATGCGTTCTACGGTTTCGCCGCCGACTCGAATCTCGCCGAAGTAGCCCACGCTGTATCCTTCCTGCTCGGCGGCCTCCCAGATGCCTTCGTACATGAGGTCCTGCGCGGCGTCCAGGGTGGGGGCGGGCACGTTCCCGTGGCGGGGGTAGAGCAGGGTCAAATCGTAGTCGTGGATGTGCACGGGGGCGGGGTTTCCGGGCCCTGTGCCGCCGTATTCGTGGTGATCAAGGAACACATCCACGTCCCACGTGGTGAAGACCTTGTGCATGGCTTGGGCTTCGGGCGTTTCCAGCTTGATGTGGTCGCGGTTGGGATCGATGCCGTCGGCGTTGGTGCGTTGGAAGGCGTCGCTCCCGTCGGGGTTGGCCATGGGGAGGATGAGGAGGATCTGGTTGGTGAGGGTCTCTTGGATGCGTTCCTCGTTCGTGATGTCGTTGATGAGGTCAAGCGCTGCGGGCGTGGCGGCGGGCTCGTTTCCGTGTTGTTGCGTGAGGAGGTATGTGACGGCGCGTTCTTCGATGGGCATGCTCGCGTTGGGGTCGGTGATCTCGGCGACGCGGATGATGCGGTCTTCGTTGCTGTACCCGAGCGTGTGCACGGTGACCCAGGAGTGGTCGTGGGCTTCGTCGAGCGCTTGTTGCACGTCCTCGTGCGTGGGCCAGTGGTCGGGGTGCTCGTCGAGGCTGCTTGCGGCTTGCGCGGTTCCGATGAGGAGAAGGGGGACAAGCAGGGCGAACAGGAGGGTTCGGACGGTGGGTAGCACGGTTGGAGCCTCCACAGGACTGCATGGGGAGGGGCGCGTAAAGGTTCGCCCTCGTCACGCGCTGGAAGAAGGCCCGTGGGGGCCCACTGGAGAACTCGGTAACAATAAAGTTCTTACGTGGCTTCTTCGCATCGTTGCCCATGCGACGCCGATCCCTCGTTGCCCTGGTAGCTTTCACGATGCTTAGCGCTGGCTGCTTAGGCGCGCTTGACGGGGACGATGAGTTAGAAGAACTCGCCCAAGAGGACGGAGAGCCCGTTGCGTTCTTCGACGTCATCGAGACCGACAACCCCCTAACGCTCCGTTTCGATGCGACGCCAAGCATCGGAGACAACCTCGTCTACCAGTGGGACCTAGGCGATGGGACCACGAGCACCGGGGATCCCATCATCGAGTACACTTACGGCACGATGGATCGCATGTACCCCGTCACGTTGACCGTCACCGACAGCGAGGGCACCATCGATCGTACGGTGGAAGCCGTCGAGCTCGGGAACGCGGACACCGAAGAACCCACCATCGAAATCGACCCGCTCGTGCACTGGATCGGCATCGCCAACCCGATCCCCCTGGATCTCTCCGGCAGCATCGACAACGTCCTCGTAGGAAGCGCGAACCTCGGCGACGAGCTACCCGACTGGTACCCGCTCGATGACGACCACGACCATGACCACGACCACGACCATGACCACGATCACGGGGACGGTCACGACCATGACCACGGAAGCTACGACGGCCCCACGGGTTCATGGGAAGACTCCACAGTCATGAAATCAGGGGACCGGCACGAGATCACGTTCGAGGAACGCGGCGTGTACCTCTACAGCAGCGACCCGCATCCCGGCATGACGGGCATCGTCGTCGTCGCGGACACGGGAAGCGCGCTTGAAGATAAAGCCGCCGTGACGATGCACGAGGACCGGTTCTTCGCGCCGCAACTCATCGAGGTGAAACCGGGCACCACGATCGTCTGGGAGAACAAATCCGACAAGGTCCACGATGTCACCCTCAAACAGTTCTTCCCCCTGGACGCGTTCCATTCTCCCATGGGGCCCGCTGTGAGCGCGAACGTCGACGAACCCGGCGTGCACACCGTGTACGTCATCGCGCAAGGGTCCAACGGGAACATCGCCATGGATCACGTCCCCATCCTCGTCACCGAGCAGGAGCCCCAAGGAGGCATGGACATCTTCGGCTCCGGCACGTTCGATACGCCCAACGAGAGCCCCGACGAGTACACGTTCACGCTTCGCCACGAGGGCGATGCAAGCGTCACATTCGGCTGGGAGAGCAGCCTCGACGAGGAACTCTTCCAGGAAGACCCCCTTGAGGGTGTCCGCTTGGACGTGTTCCACGAGGAGGAACTCATCCACAGCACGAACGACCACGACGGCGGGTTCCTGTTGGACCCCATGGATCCCGGCACGTACACGATGGTCGTCACGAACGAAGATGCGTTCTTGGTCGAGTACCGGTTCCATGCTCACATCCACGTGCACGCCTCACCCCCCTGGATGGAGCATGATCACGACCACGATCACCACGATCACTGATCAAAGCCACACCGGGTCCAGGCCTTGGCCCTGCGCGTCGTCGTAGCCCCGCTGGGATTGTTGCTTGGGGAACCTCAAACCCCCCAACGCACCACGCGCCTGACGCATGGGGGATGAAAGCGAGGTCGTCATCAAGGCGAGGCCACATCTATAGGCAGCTCAACGCATCGAAGAAAAAAGCCCAGCACGTGCGAGAGCAAATCGAGCAACGCGTGCCTGGGGAAGGCTTCGACCAGAGGAGCCACCAAGGCCTCTCACTGAGAACGACAAGCGAAAGCAACCGCGGCGCTGACGCCAACGAGAGCGATGAGCCCCGGCGCGGAGGCCTCCTCGTGCTCTTCACCGTTCTCGACCACGACCATGCCCGTCATGAACGACGCATGCGGCTGGCAGAAGTAATGGAACATGCCCACATCCGAGAAGGTGTGCTCGAACGAGTCCCCCTCCTCAAGGGCCGCATGGAAGGAATCATCGTTCGCCGTGACCGTGTGCGACTCACTGCTCTCGCTGACCCAACGGACCGTCATGCCCGGCTCGATCGTGACCGTGGACGGCTCGAACGCGAAGCTCCCCTCCTCCGTGTCCACGATGCGAACCTCGACCACATCGTCCTGAGCAGCAACGGATCCAGCAGCCGCCAAAAGCACGAGAAGACAACCAAGGAACCCGGACGCGAAACCGACCGTTGCACGTGAAACCATGACATGCTACACGCCAAAACCCCTACTTGGGCTTACTCCTCTCTCGCGGGCCCTTTTTGCGCAAGGCTTTACCCCCCCACCGCTTGAACATCAACGATGACGCCCGCGCAACCCCTCGAGGGGTCCCCCACGGGCCACGCCCGCCCCTTCGACCACGAACAAGCCGAGGCAACCCCCCAACGCGACCCACCCCCCAAAGGGGAGGTCCTCGTCGAACTCCTCACGGACCCCTGGAGCGTCTGGTGCTGGGGGTTCGAACCCGTGCGGCGCGCGCTCGAACACCGATACCCAAGCATCCGTTTCCGTTTCCTCCTCGGAGGCATGTTCGAAACCCTCCCCCACCAACACAACCCCGGGTTCACCATGGACCGATTCTTCGCCACCGTCCACCGAACCACCGGGATGCCCGTTACAACCAACGCAGTCAACGGGCACGACCAACCCACATCGACATACCCTGCATGCATCCACATCCACGCCGTCCGCTTGATCCATGGCAACAAAACAAGCATCGCCCTACGCAAACTCCGCGAAGCCGCATACCTCGACGGGAAAAACATCTCCAACCCGGCCACCGCTCAGGATGTGCTCGAGAACGCAGGCGTCGACCCAGACGCCTTCGATGAAGCCCTCGACACCGGGGAACCCGAACGCGAGTTCAAGCTACGCATGTCCGCGCTCGAACAACAGGGCCTCACCGCGTACCCGACGCTTCTCGTGACAGGAGAGCAAGGAACCACGGCCGTGCACGGCTTCCAACCGCTTCCACGCGTCGTCTCGCTAGCCGAGGAGGTCAGCGGGAAAGTTCATCCTTCCATGCCTGCCCCACCGCTGGAAGAGGTCTTGACGCCCAAAGAGCGATGGTCCACGAGAGAAGTCGCCGAAGCGCTCGATGAGAGCCTTGAACACACGCTGGACCGTTTAACGACCGCCGAAGAGGACGGTTGGGTCCAGCGCGAGCGCTACCCAACGGGGGACGTATGGACGGCTGTGGAGTCACCGTAGCGGCTACTGCTTGTCGATGTCCACGCCGGGAAGATCTCCCTCGATCGTGATGCTCTCGATGATGACATCCTCGGTGGGGCGGTCCCGGTTGTCGGTTTCGACATCCCCGATGGCTTCAACGACGTCCATCCCGCTTGTCACGGTCCCGAACACGGTGTGTTACCCAGTCAGGTGGGGTTGAGCCTCAAGCGTGATGAAGAACTGGCTGCCGCCGCTTCGGGGGCCTGAGTTCGCCATTGCGAGGACGCCGGGTGCTTCAGTGGTCGCATCGTCGTGGAAGCCCCCATGCGCATCGCATTGGTTCGGCGGGGCTTGGTAGCTTCCGGGGTGCTCGTTCACGATGGTTCCGTCTTGGCAAGCGAACTCGTCGGGGATCGAGTACCCGGGACCGCCTGTGCCCCAGCGGTCCTTTGCGTCTTCGTCTGTGGTGTGTGGGTCGCCGCCTTGGATCATGAAGTTCTGGATGACGCGGTGGAACCGTTGCTCGTCGTAGTACTCCTCTTCGGCGAGTTCGCCGAAGTTCTGGACCGTTTGCGGTGCCAATTCCGCGGAGAGCTCAAGCTCGATCGTTCCGTGGTTGGTCTCGATGGTGGCCGTGGGGTTCTCTGCGGGTCCCTCGTCGGCTGCGCACCCGGCCAGTGCGAGCGCGGCCATGAGCATGAGGGGGATCCAAGCGCGGTTCATGCTACCGGGGCAAGGATGCTTCCTGCTTAAGGCTACCTTGTTCTCGCTTGGGGCCGGTTAGGGTGGCTGAGGGGTCAGTTCTTTTTCTTGTTCACGGTGACTCCAGGAAGGTCTCCCTGGATCGTGATGCCCTCGATGACGATGTCCTTCTTGGGTCGGTCTTTGCGGTCCGTGGGGGTTTTACCGATCTTCTTGACGACGTCCATGCCGTTGGTTACGTTCCCGAAGACGGTGTGGTACCCGGTGAGGCGGTCTTGCTCGGTGAGCGTGATGAAGAACTGGCTGCCGCCGGTGTGCCCGGACCCGGTGTTGGCCATGGCGAGCATGCCGGGCTTGTTCATGCGGGCGTCTTCGTGGAAGCCGCCGTGCGCGTCGCATTGGTTGGCTTTCCTGTTGTAGCTTCCAGGATGGTTGTTCACGATGGTTCCATCATCGCAGGCGAACTCATCGGGGATGGTGTACCCGGGTCCACCGGATCCCCATCGGCGTTTCTTGCTGTCGTCCTTGGTGAGGGGGTCGCCGCCTTGGATCATGAATCGGTCAATGACGCGGTGGAACTTCTGGCCCTTGTAGTACCCGTCTTGGGCGAGTTCTGCGAAGTTCTGGACCGTTTGGGGGGCAAGGTCGGCATGGAGTTCGAGTTCGATGGTTCCGTGGTTGGTTTCGATGGTTGCTTTGGGTCGGTCCATGGTATCACATCATCCCGGTCACGCTTCGGCCTGGAGGGGCCGTGCGTTGGAGGGTGGTGGGCGTTGCCACGTGTGGGCGCGTCTTAAGGCTACGTGTGTGTGAGGGTGGTTAGAGGGTTTGGCTGAGGCGGTCGATGGCGTGGGCGATGGCGTGCGCGCCTTTGTGGTAGTTGTCGATGCGGAAGAACTCGTCGGGGGCGTGGAGGCGTTCGTCTCGCATGCCGTAGCCCATGAGGGCGACGGGGGCGAGGCGTTGGAGCGTGGGCACGACGGGGATGCTTGCTCCGTTGCGGATGAAGACGGTTTCTCCTCCGAAGGCGTCTTCGAGGGCTGTGGCGGCGGTTTCGAGCACGTCGTTGTTGGGGTCGACGTACCAGGCTTGGTTGGTTTGGAGGATGCGTGCGTCTGTGCGGACGGTGGGGGGCGTGTTGTCTTGGAGGTGTTGGAGGATCTTTTGGCCGATGTCTTGGGGGTCTTGGTCGGCGACGATCCTGCAGCTTAGTTTGACGGTGGCTTGGTGGGGGAGGATGGTTTTGAACCCGTCCCCTGCGTACCCGCTTTGGATGCCGTTGATCTCAAGCGAGGGGCGCCCCCACATGCGTTCGAGGGGTTCGTAGGGTTCTTCTCCGTCGTAGGCGGGTGCGCCGGTGGCTTCGAGGAAGGCGTCCTCGTCGAAGGGTACGGCGTCCATGAGGGCGCGTTGGTGCTCGTCGAGTTCGAGCACGTCATCGTAGAAGCCGTCCACGGTGACGCGGAGGTTGTCGTCTTTGAGCGTGGCAAGCGCGCGGGTGAGGGCTTCGGCGGGGTTGAGGACGGCGCCTCCGAATTGTCCGCTGTGGAGGTCTCTATCGGGGCCGGTGATGCGTGCTTCGAGGGTGACGATGCCGCGTAGGCCGTGCACGATGGCGGGGTGGTTCTCGTCCCAGAGGTGGGTGTCGGAGACGAGCACGGCGTCGCTTTCGAGGGCGTTTTCGTTGTCTTTGATGTAGGTGGGGAGGGCTTCGCCGCCGGTTTCTTCTTCGCCTTCGATGAGGAAGCGAACGTTGACGGGGAGGGTTTGGGCGTGGATGTGGGCTGCCACGCCGGTGATGTTGGCCATGAGTTGGCCTTTGTTGTCGGTGGCGCCGCGTGCGCGGATGATGGTTCCTTTTTCGGTGTCTTGGAGGGTGGGTTCGAAAGGGGGGGTGGTCCATT
>PWVY01000207.1 GCA_003561665.1 Thermoplasmata archaeon | reverse complement strand
GGTGGCGTCATCGGTGGGGCGTATGTGGTGTTGTTGGGGGGTGTGGGGGTGTTCACGTTGAGGGATGCGTTCGGTGAGGGGGGGGCGTCGTTGGGGTCTGGCGTGGGGGATGTTTTGCAGCGGGTGGAGGTGTGGCCGATGTTGGAGTTCTCTGGGGGGGTGCGGGCTTCGCTGTGGGTGACGTTGGGTGTGGGGGGTTTGACGGGGTTCTTGGCGGGGGTTTTGGGGGTGGGGGGTGGGTTCATTTTGATGCCGGCGTTGGTGTATGGGTTGGGGGTGCCGGTGACGGTTGCGGTGGGGACGGATTTGTTCCAGATCGTGTTCTCGGGGGGGTATGGGGCGTTTCGGTATGCGATGGTGGGGGCGGTGGATTTGTGGGTGGTGGTGCCGTTGTTGGCGGGGAGCGCGTTGGGGGCGATCTTGGGGGCGCGTTGGACGCGGGTGGTGGATTCGGAGGAGATCAAGGAGGCGTTTGGTTTGATGTTGGTGGGGGGCGCGGTGGCGGTGGCTTCGCGGCAGGTGGGGGTTGCGTTGGGTGTGGGGGTGTTGGAGGTGGTGGGGTTGGTGTTGATTTTTGGGAGCGCGTTGTTGGTGGCGGGGTGGATCGGTTTCAGCGTGTGGCGGGCGTCGGGGGGTTGAGGGTTGTCCCGTGGTGTTCACCGTGGGGTTTTTATCGCTGATGGTGTTCCCGGCGGCGTAAGGGTCCTGTGGTGTAGTCCGGCCAATCATGTCGGCCTCTCGAGCCGATCACCCGGGTTCAAATCCCGGCAGGACCATTCAGTCCTCTTCTGCAGATCAGGGTGCCCGTTGAAGGGGCGTCGCGGGAGGTGACGAACGGGGTCTCCATTGGCTTGTTGGGATGCTTTGACCCTCACTTGATGTCCTCTTGTTTTGGGATGAATCTGCTTCGTAGCGGGCCTAGGTGGTGGGATTCTGGTCGGCTTGGATATCAACGGTGCGTTGAGCGGACCCCTCCAAAGTATTATAGTAGAGAGACTATCATATGGTTTATGTAGGACTATAGATGGAGTTCAGTGGGACGGAGTTCCAAATCCTCGACACGCTCGCCCGCCAAACGGGGGGATCTCCATCTATCCGCTCGTTTACGGAGAAGGTCGACCACTACCATGGCAAAGCCCACTATGCGAACGTCCACAAGGCCCTCCAAGGGCTCGCCGAGGAGGGAATCGTCACCTTCCGAGCGTCCGGGCGCTCGAAGATCCCCGGTCTCAGATTCCAGAACCCTGGTTTCCTGGATGCGATGGCGACGCTCGAGCTCTGGCGCAAACGCACACTCCTCAAGGAGAGGCCGAACGCATCCGAACCCCTCAAGCGGCTCGAATCGAGCCTGGCAGAGAAGGGTTCGGTTCTATCCGTCTGCCTGACGGAACCGGATCGAAATCTACGGCTTCGTCGCCTCGAGCCGCTGATCTTGATCCAAGACACGAACTCTCAACCAGTTCCCTCTCAGGAGGCGGACCTGGCTGAAGAGATGGCGGAACTCCAGTCCGCAACCTCGCTCAGGATCGATCCCTGGATCGTCCCAGCCCAGCGCTTCGAGAATTATCTTCGGGCCCGGCAAGCCAACCCCGCTCCACGGATCCTCCACACCGAAACCTGCCTGTGGCACCCTCAGGCCTTTTGGCGAACGGTGGCAACGGCCCTTCCCCACGGCGAGGGCCTGGCCCCCCAGACCCGTTCACGGCTGGCCTCGATGGAGGAGTCAGCTCTGGCGTGGAACCTCACGCGCTGGGGATACGAGGAACGAGGCCGCGAACTCGACGATCACGGCCCGCGGCTTTGCCCCGAGGCTACCGTGATCGCTGCGCTGGCTGCCAACGTGCCCCGATGGACGGGTGCCGCCGGCGTCGTGTTGGCCAAGGCCAACATCGATCCCACCCTGCTGGTTTACCTCGCCAAGTCGGAGGACCAGGCCGCTCGCCTGGCCGCCCTCGCCGAGATCCTCCAACGCCACCAGCCCAGGCCAATCCTCGAGCACACGCTCACCCTCCTCGATGCCCTCAAGATCGGAGCGGAGCCAATCGAACAAGGTATGGTGATGGAAACGGTCGAACTCTATGGTGGATGACGAGGCCCAGCGGCTCGGCGCGGCAGACCTGCTCCAGTTCCTTGAACTCATCGAGGAACACCTCGACCAAGACATCACGCTGGTCGCCGCTGGCGGCACGGCGCTCACGCCCCTGAACGCCAAGCCCTCCACCATCGACATCGACTTCACAGGCCCGTACGATTCCATCCATGCCTTCGACCAAGCCGCGTCCAAGGAACCCCATGGCTACGAGATTGACACCTGGCCCGATGGAACCGTGTTCAGCCTCACCCTCCCCGACGACTATCTTGCCCGCAGCCGAGCCGTCGACGCCGGCCTGGAGCGCACCGATTTGAGGATGCTGCACCCGGTCGATCTCATCGTCACCAAGGTCGCCCGATGTGACGAGCGGGATCGTGAGGATATCCGAACCACCCGCGAGCGGTTCGATGTCACCGCAGAAGAGGTCGAACAGCGCGTTCAGGAGGTCAGCTACGTCGGCTCCCAAGAGAACTACCAGGCGAACCTGGAAACCGCCAAGCGGAGATGCTTCTCTCCGGGATAGCCCAAAAGAGTCGGGTATGACTGGCACCGGCCCCTATGCGCAGTTGTCGAGCTCGCTCAGGTCCATGCGAGCATCTCCTCCCGGCGCTGGGGGAGATCGCCATCGCGGCCGGCGCACAGGTTTGGCTTCAAGATCGAGTCGGCGAAGGATCGTTTCCGGCAGGACCCTTCAATCTCGGTTGAGGCCGTTTTCGCCCCGTGGGGTGGGTGACAGGGTGGGTGGCAAAGCTTAAGCGTGGCTGTTGCGAACGGGGGGTTGACGAGGGAGTCGCCATCGAGTTTCGTTTTCGAAACTAGCCTCCCAACAGCCTCCTAAGCCTCCCGGCGGCTTCCCTCGCTCACCTCCTTTCTTCCCCTTCTTTTGGTCTTTGCGTGGTCTTGTTTGGGGTTAGGGATGGGGTTCGTTGGTGACGTGATAGATGCGTTCGTTGTAGGCGAGGGCTTCGATGACGGCGGCCCCGGTCCCGGGGGTTTCGAACTCGAGCGTCCAGGCTCCGTGGGGGTTCGTGACGTGGTCGGCGTGGATGATGGCGTTGGTTCCGTCGCCGGGTGTGAGGCTTGCTTGGTACGTGGTCCCGTTGGGGTGTGTGGCTTTCGCGTGGTAGGTGCCGGCGGGTTCGTCGGTGGCGATGTCGGTGAGGATGAACCCGATGATCATCGTGTCGCGGCCTTCGTCGACGTGGACGTCCATGGTGGACGTGGCAGGTTGGAGTTGGCGGGCGTCGAGGAGGCCACCGGCGTGGGCTTCGAAGATGCTGAGTTCGATGTCGTCGGGGACGAGGAGGGGGCCTTCGTGTTCGAACCCGTGGTCGATGATGCGCCAGGTGGCTGATCCGGCCCATTCCATCATCGTGACGAAGCCTTGTTGGGCATCGTAGGTGTAGGTGAGTTCGTACGAGGCTTGGAGGGTGTTCTCGGCCTCGTGCGTGACGTGGACGGTGGCTTTTGTTCCTTGCGTGGTTTCGACGTGCGCGGTGGCTTCTCCGTCGAACCAGGGGAACGTCCAGGTTTTGCCTTCTTCGAGGGGGAAGGGCGTCATGGGGAAGGGGTCGCTGTGGAAGAACCAGGCGAGGTCCTGCGTGTTCATGGGGCCCACGGGGGGGAAGTGCACGATCATGATCTCGTTGTGGAAGGCGTCGAGGGGGGTGCCCAGGAGGATCTCGTCGTCGCGTGCATCCGCGACGACGATGCGGGTTTCGTAGGTTTCCCCTGTGGGGTGCACGTCGACTTGGATGTCCCACCATTCGCCTTGGTGCCAATCGGGGGCTTCGTGGAGGGAGCGCTCGGCGAGGGCTTCTTGGGAGGGGGTCCCCGTGGGAAGGTGTGTCGGGTTTGCATCGTTGTCCTCGTCGTCGAGGGTGCCGATGCAGCCGGCGAGGAGGATAAGGCTTGCCAGGGCGATCGCGGCGCGCATAAGCGATGGGGGATGAAGGAGGATATGAAGGTTCCTGGCTAGTCGCTTGATCGTCGAGGGGAGGGGGGC
>PWVY01000035.1 GCA_003561665.1 Thermoplasmata archaeon | reverse complement strand
ATGTCGGTCATGGCCACGATTTCCTTCCGGCGTTCACCCTAGCGTGCCGCCAATGCGCCGCGCAAGCCGCCCATGCGCCGCGCAAGCCGCCAATGCGCCGCGCAAGCCGCCCATGCCGCCAAGAACGGAGCCCGCGCCGTGAACACCTCCTCCCCGTACCCATTCACCCCCAACACCAACAACACGAACGACGACGCCAACAAAACCCCCAACGCGACACACGCCCACACCAACCGCCCCACCCCACGCGTCAACCCCAACGGGACATCCTCCCCCATCCACAACAACCCCAAAACGAACGGGAACGCACCCATCACCAACAACACACCCAACCCCACCAAAGGAGACCCCAACCCCAACACCACGACAACCCGCTCCAAAACACGCACCAACCCCACCGGCGCCACAAGCCCCACCACAGCGATCAACCCAAACACGCCCACACCCCCCCGCATCAAACCCCGCCCCAACGAACCCACAGGGCGATCACGCGCCAAGAACGCGCACACGCTCCCCAACGACCCCCCCACCGTCACCGCCAACAACGAAACCGCATACCGAACCTGGAACGACGCCTCCGAAGCCACCCACAACCGCTCCAACGGGTTCACCATCGACACCGACACGCCTGAAGGCAAGAACGCATGAACGCTCGACCACAACCCGCTGCGCACCACGAACCCCGTGAACACCACCATAACAACCGCCAACACCGCGCTCCCAGGCGCCAACAACCCAAAACGCCCGCCACCACGCGCAGGAACAGCATGCAAAAACAACGTCAACGCCAAGAACGGCAACAAATTCCCCACCTCCACCGGATCCCAGATCCAATACCCCCCAAAGCTAAGCACATGGTACGCCCACAACGCACCCAACGTCAACGCCACCAAGAACGCCAACCACGCCAACCGCGCCCAACGCAACGCCGGATCCAACCACCCCTCACGCCCCGTGGCCAAGTAGGACACCCCGTACGCGAACGGAACCATGGACAACCCGTACGCCACGAACATCACGAACGGATGCACCGCCATGTACACGCTCTCCAACAACGGGTTCAACCCGGCCCCCATCGGGCGAAGCGACAACGGGCTTGGACCCTCACGACCCCGCACCAACGACCCATCCCCCGTCAACCCGAACGACACCGTCTCCCACCCCACCCCTGAAACCGCCACCGGCACCAACAAGAACACGCTCCCCAACGACGCTACCGCCCGCGCCACCGGCCACGCCTCGCCCTTGGCCCCCCGATCCTCCACCACCACCGCGCCCAAAACGAACCACGCCCACAACAAGAACGTGCCCTCATGCCCACCCCACAACCCCGCCACGCGCAACCACCAAGGGTACGAAACATCCGTGTTCGCCCAAACATAGAACACGCCCAATCGACCCAACAAGAACTCAGCCACCAACAACGCGACAGAGACCGACACAAGAGCCCACGCCGCCAAGACGCTCCTCGACGCCCACGGGCCAACCCGAGGCGCCCTCACCGCGGCCGCGGAAGCCACGAAAGCACCCAAGGCTCCGGCCAAGGACAACCAGACCCCTACCAAAACCCACGTCATCGTGCCACCTCTTGGCCTCGGGCCTCCTCCTCCTCCTCCTCCTCCTCCACCTCAAGGATCCCCTCAAGAACGGCGACGACGCGTTCGTGATTGGCCACGCCCGTTTCGGTGTGAACAATGAACCCCTCGGGACTGATCACGATGCCCGTGGACAGCGATCCTACGCTGTACGCTTTCGCCAGCGAGCCATCCTCGTCCACGATCACCGGCCAGGACACATCGTTCGCGTCGATGAACCTCTGGAATGAGGCCCCCTCCTCCCAGGGATCGATCCCGATGCTGACAATGTGCACAGTATCTCCGAACCGCTCATGGATCCGGTTCAAGTGGTTCGCGTTCTCCTCACAACTTGGGCACCACGTAGCGAAGAACTCTAACACGACGGGATTGCCCAGAAGCTCTTCCAGCGACACGTTCCCGTCGTTCAAAGCGTTCGCCTCGAACCCGGGCGCTCTTTGAGCCTCGCTTGGCGGGCCTCTTGCGCTCACGAGGTTCACGAACACATCGAACGTGACGCCCGCGTACCGATGGTTCCCATCGATGACGAACGTGTCCTCCGTGACCTCCGTGACCGTTAATGTGGTGTCCAGTTCCGGAACATGCACCTGTTGCCCGGCGAGGGGTTGATGTTCAACGAGGAGATGCGTCTCGTTGTATCCTATTAGGATGGATTCGAACAGGCAAAACCGCTCGTTGCACCATCGGTCGATGAACAACCGTGTCCCGTTGGCATCCTCCCCCGGCAGGATCTTCTTTTCGCCATCATCCATAGATTCCGTCTCCCACAAAACACCGTATGCCTCGTCGTCGTCCACGAAGCGGGGGAAGGCATCGTTGATTTCGTGTTCCTCGACGAGGGCTTCGTCGTGAGGCCCCCAGGGATCAATCGCCTCGAGAAGCACCATTTCCCCGGGGCTTGCCCCTTGGAGCTCGTTCGCTAGGGCACTCGGGAGGGGCATGGAGTCCTCGTACCCGCTTGGCGGTTCCGCGGGTGTGGGTCCTAGTGTGTAGGCGCGCTCAGCGGGAGGGCATGATGTGAGCTCTTCAAGGGGTCCTCCGCATAACGCTTGGGCGCTGGATGCGTTCGAATCCCAGGGCAGCGCGAGAGTGGTCTCGTTCACAGCCACGATTTGAGCTGTTACGAGGTCTCCCTGGCGTACGTTGAAGGCGTGGTCGGGCTCCTGGATGCACCCTGTGAGGGCTATCATGGAGACGATGAGAACGAGCACGGTCAGGGCTCGCCCTTGCGCGGGCCCCCCGTGTCCCTGAGCCGATGGAGGGGCCATCCTGGCCACGGTGGTCCACGAAGCGACTCCTTCAAAAAGGTTCCCTGCTTTGGCCCGTCGATGTGGCATGGTTCGCTCGTGGAATGGCTCCGCGCAGTTTGGTGGCGTTTCATCCTTGAACCGATCGGGATCGAGCCATGGCACATCACTTGGGCGACCGAACGTATCCCCCGGTTTTTCCTGATCCTCCTGCTCGTTTACGTATCGACAAAAGCCATCGTTTGGCTCTCGTCCAAGACGATTCTTTCCCCCCGCCGCGTGGACCCGATGCTCTCAGCGCTCCTCAAACGCCTCCTGCAGGTGTTGTTCCTCTTCGTCGGGGTCAGCGTGGCGTTGCTCGTGTTCGGCATCAACATCCTAGACCTTGCGCTCGCCCTTGGTCTCGTGGGTGCAGCCTTGGCTCTTGGCCTCCAGAACACCGTCGCGAACATCATGGGGGGCATCAACCTCGTCACGGATCGACCCTTCGAGGTCGGCGACCGCATCCAGATTGGGGACTTCTGGGGGGATGTCGAAGAGATCGGCCTCCGTTCGACGCGCATCCTAACCTCGCGTCGTGAGTTCGTCATCGTTCCCAACCGGTTGATGGACGAACGGGAGATTTGGAACTACACGAAACGGTACCCTGAGTTACGGGTGGAGATTGATTCAAGCATCAGTTACGATAGTGACATGGAACGCGCACGAACCTTGATGAAGAACGTCGCTCGCCGACACGAGGACGTTCTAAGCTTCCCACGCCCGCGCATCCTCGTTCGCGAGTTCCTCGACAGCGGCGTCAAGATGGAGCTTCAGTGCTACATCCAGGACGCTCGAGAACGGTACCGGATCAGCAGCGAGCTTCGCCAAGCGATGAAGCAGGCCTTCGACGAGCACGGCGTCGAGATCCCCTACCCCTACCGGACCCTCGTCGACAAGAAAGACCTCCCGGAACCTCAACGAGGCGCGGACCCTGGAACGCCCCAAGAACCCATGGGTCCTCGCCGTGTCCTCGTCGCGACCGCTGGGGCGGGCCCCGCACTCCGCAAAGCCGACACCATCGTGAAGATCGCGCAGCGGCTCAACGAGTCGCTGGGGACGGTGAAGAGTCGCATCCGCCGGGGGCTGATCCAGTTGAAGGAGTTGCTCCGTACCCAGTATGAGAAAGGGACCCTGCCGTGACGTGCCATGAATGCCGCGAGCTGATTGAAATCTACGCCGCCGGTGCGCTGGACCCGGCCGAAGCCGGGGCGGT
>PWVY01000091.1 GCA_003561665.1 Thermoplasmata archaeon | reverse complement strand
TGAAGCAACCAAGCCAAGGCTATGCTTCGTCGATCTCCACGCCCCTCCAGAACGCGATGCGACCCCGGACATGCTCCGCCTGTGGCTTAGGATCTGCGTACTCCCAGGCCGCATCCTCGTTCCTTTCCCCCTCCACCACGACATGATAGTACCGAGCCACGCCCTTCCACCCGCAGGTGGAACGGTGCGAACTCTCCTCCAAGAACTCGAAACGCACTGCCTCCCTGGGGAAGTAGTGGTTGCCCTCCACCACGACCGTATCCACGCTCTCCGCGATGACGGCACCGTTCCAGCGAGCCTGAACCATCACAACGAAAAACCCGGATGCTCCGGTAAGACCCCTTCCTTGGACGCGTTCAAAAGGGGACCGTCACCCGATGGGGTGATCATCCGGGCCCGGCTGAGGCTTGGCTCCCTTCGTCGAGTACGTGGCACGACCTGTCGCGACCAGCTTCCCCACCTCGTGAACATCCACACCATCAGGCCCGATGTCCTCCGCCCGCACAGGCTCGCCCTCTCCGGGGAGCTGGAACACCTCCACATCCACGAACGCGATCGTGCTCCCGCTGTTCACGATGCGCGCATCCGCGACCGTGTCCTTCTCCAACGCAGGACGGATGTAATCCACGCGAAGGTCGATGGTCGGCGTGGGCGCGTTCGTGATCGTGAACGCGGCCGCGCCCCCAGCCAAATCGATCAAACCCGCCAGGATGCCACCGTGGATGGCCGGGATCATCGGGTTCCCGATCAACTCCTCCCGATACGGCAGAAGGATCATGGCCCTTTCCTTCTCCACGTGCGCAGCGCGCAAGCTCAACCAATCATGGAAGTTCGGGATGCGGATCAAATCATCCAACGTCTCAAGATCCGGCATCCGTTCGGGACCATCGTCCGAGGACACGAACCCCCCATCGTGCTTGATGCCTTGAACCAACCGCTTACTCGTCGATCCCCAGATCCTCAGGCTCGAGATCATGCTCGCCCTGATCCGGAGGCAATGCGGCCCGAACCTGCAAGATGCGACGGTTCGAAACCCGCTCAAGCACGAAGACGACGCCGTTCCGCGTCACCCGCTCCCCCGCCCGACCCGGACGTCCTAACTCATGGAACAAGTACCCGCCGAGTGTCTCGTATCCCTCTCCCTCGGGCAGGTGCGTCCCCAACGCATCGTTGACCTCCTCGATGTCCATGCGTGCATCGAGCAGCGCGGTCTCCTCGCTTACCCACTCGATCGGTTCCGTCTCTGGATCGTACTCGTCGAAGATGTCACCCACGATCTCCTCTAGAACATCCTCAAGCGTGACCAATCCCGCTGTGCCTCCGAACTCGTCATGAACGAGCGCGATGTGGATCCTTCGCGTCTTCATCTCTCGAAGCGTCTCATCCAACGGTGCCGTCTCAGGCACGAACAAGGCCTCTGTCATGATCTGCGCGACCGGTCCTTCGATGTTGTTCGAGACCGCCTCCAACACGTCCTTCCCGTACACGACGCCCACGACGTCATCGAGATCGTCCTCGTACACTGGGATGCGGGAGTATCCGGTGTCAGTCACCTGCTCGGCGACCTCCCGGATAGGTGTTTGCGCGTGAACGGCGACGATGTCGGTGCGAGGCACCATCACGTGACCGACATCGTCCTCACCGAACTCGATGACGCTCTCGATCATGTCCCGCTCTTCTTCCTCGATCAGGCCCTGCTGCTCGCCGACCTCGAGCACGTGTTGGAGCTCTTTCTCGTCCAGGAACACGCGCCGTTCTAGAGGCGCCCCGAAGAGGGACAGCATCCCGGAGGAGAGGGCTTCGAACGAGCGGATCGCAGGGTAGAAGGCCGTCTGGAGGATCAAGATCGGTGTCGTGACCCACGTCGCGGCGCGGTCGGGATTCACGGTGGCTAGCGCGCGCGGTAAGAGTTCCCCCAGGACGAGGAGGACAACGAGGGCCGTGATAATGGCGAAGAGCAGGCCGACCCAGAGGGGGGCTATGACGTTGGCGAGGACGAGCGTGGCGATGAGGATGGCCGCCGCCGCGTTGGACAGGTGGTTCCCGACCAGCATCGTCACGAACACGCGGTTGGGGGATCCCAGCCGATGCGTGTCGGTGTCCTCCTCGGTCGGTCGCTGGACGAGGTGGCGCCGGTAGTAGGCGGGGGTGGAGATCAAGGAAGCTTCCGCAGCGGAGAAGAGCGCGGAGAGGAGGAGCGCAAGGAGGGTGAGGGCCACGGTGAGGCCCATGGCGGTCGTGGAGAGGTCAAGCACGAGCAGCATCATGACAAGGATCCGAAGGACGCTTGGTTGGTGTTCTTAACCTGCGCATGGTTTTTAGCCTTTCTTAGGCGCGAGAACGTTTGGCTCGCTCAAGCAGGGCATGGGTGCGTTCGACGACGTGCTCGGCGTCGTGGCCGAGGATGTACGCGATGGGTTCGATCCCGAACGCGCCTTCGTGGTACAGGATGGTTGGGGGTTCGTCGGTGCCTGTTTGTTGGATGCGGGTCGTGACTTCGGCGCGTCGACCGTCGTAGTCGGCGTCGAAGCGCAGGGTCTCGTAACCGATGGCTTGGGCGTGGTCGAGGAGGGCGTCACGGTAGGCGATGTTCAGGGCCGCTTTGTGATCGGGGTGAACGTCTTTGACGGCGAGGACGAGGGTGGCGACGTGTTGGCTTGCTCCAAGCTTGGGTTCGGTGGTTGCGCGGGGTTGCCCTGCGATGGCGTCGATGCGTCCGGGGAGGGCGGCGACATCCCAGAGGGTGGTTGCGTCGGGGGCGGCTTGGGCGAGGTTGGATCCGACGTGGGGGATCCAATCGGCGAGCGTGTCGATGGTGAGCAGGCGGCGGAGGGCGTAGCGTACGTCGACGAGGGTTCGGTGTTCGTTGAGGGTTCGGCTTTGGGGGTCAAGGCAGGCGTCGCAGCCGGTGCCTTCGAGGGCGGGCATGGCTTGGGTGTGGATCTCGCAGAGGGGGCCGCGGTTCTCGAGGGTTCGGATCAGGTGGAGGCTTTCGGCGAGGGCGGTGACGGTGTCGATTTGGCCTTCGGCGAGGGCTGGAGCGATGGTGTTGATGGTGGCTTGGACGCGGGGGTCGTTGGCTAGGGTGGGTTCGTGCGTGATCTTCCCGGTGAGGTATTTGGAGACTTGGGCTTGCGTGACGCCGATGAGGGCGGCGATGCGTTCTTGGGGTAGGCCTTCTTGGTTGAGGGCTTTGGCGAGGAGGGAGCGGTAGGTGGGGAGGAAGGTTTGGACGACGGTTTCCTGTGGGAAGCGCACGGCGCGGGATGCGATGTGGTTGTTTTAGGCGTGTCGGGTGCGTGGGGTCGGGTCGTCGCATGGTGGTTCGAATCGTTCGACGCAGCGTCTTTGCACGTTGGGGGGGGTTCGTTGGATCGTTGATGGTGGTGGATTCGAGCGTGTCGTTCCCGGCGACGGACCCGGAGGATCGTTTGCTCGTCTGGGGGATCGTGTTGTTGTTCATGGTCCCTCCCGTGGGCATCGTGCTCTTGTTGATCTGGCGGCAGCGGGAGGAGCAGGGTTAGGGCTCCACGAGCGCGAGCTTGTCGGTGCGTCGCATCGTTTTGATCTCGGCTTCTCGCTTCATGGCGGTGGAGCGTGATTCGTACGTTTCGGTGTGGACGAGTTCGACGGGGGTGCGCCCGCGCGTGTACTTTGCCCCGTATTCCTGGTTGTGTTCTTGGAGGCGTCGCTCGATGTCCGTGGTGTACCCTGTGTAGAGGGTGTCATCGGCGCAGCGGAGGATGTAGACGTGGTGGGGCACCGGGAGGAGAGCGCGTGTTTCGTTGTCGAAGGTTTCGGTCGGTGTTCGCCAACGAGGTCGATGGGCGCGTGGGCGCGTTTGGAGGTTCCTCGTTTCATGCGTGCATCCGAACGCTTTGATAACCCCCCCTGGGGGAGGGTTGGGATGGTGACCCCGATGCGACGAACGTTCCTAACGGTTTGCTTGCTTGCCGTATGCCTGCTGGCAGGTAGTGGCGCAGGTGCAGCAAGCTCGCTTTCCGCAGACGGGGAGATGGAAAGCGAGACCTCGGCAAGCAGCAGCTATGACTCGGATCTGAGCACAGAATCCACGCAAACGCACGACAGCGAAGCCTCCTCGGAAACGAGCGCTGAAGCGGACGCCTCGGTTGACGCGGATCTC
>PWVY01000227.1 GCA_003561665.1 Thermoplasmata archaeon | reverse complement strand
CGGCAGCGGGAAAAGCACCCTCGTCGACAAGCTCATCGACCACCACCGCAAACAAGGCGACACCGTCGGCGTCGTCGCCGTGGACCCCTCCAGCCCCTTCACCGGCGGCGCCGTGCTCGCCGACCGGATCCGCATGAGCCGACGCAGCACCGACCCCGACGTGTTCGTCCGCTCCATGGGCTCCCGAGGCGCGCTTGGAGGCCTCTCCCCCGCCGTCTTCGACGCCGTGCGCGTCCTCGACGCGATGGGCAAGGATCTCATCATCATCGAGACCACCGGCGTCGGGCAAGGCGAAGTCGACATCGTGCGCACCGCAGACACCGTCGTCCTCGTCGCCGTTCCCGGCCTCGGCGACGACATCCAAACCATCAAAGCCGGCATCATGGAGATCGCCGACATCTTCGCGGTCAACAAAGCAGACCTCGACGGCGTCAATCGCACCATCGCGGAACTCAACAACCACCTCGAGATCGCGTTCGAGAACGAACCCGACGACGCATGGCGACCCCCCATCGTGGAAACCATCGCAACCAAAGGCGACGGCATCCCCGATCTTGCCAACACCAGCCACAAACACCGCCAACACCTCGAAACCTCAGGCGAATTCAAGACACGCCGCCGCCGACGCACCGAACACGAACTTTTGACCTTGCTCAAACAACGCCTTGTCCAACGCGTCCTCAAAGAAGACCAAGCCACCGGCGCATTCCAAGACGCCGTCGACGACGTCCTCAACGGCAAGAAAACCCCGCATGACGCTGCGGGAACCCTCATGAAGGACTAAGGGAACCTATGGACCGCGAAGTCAAACGGAAGATCCTCCACGCCGCCGCGGCCATCCTGGCCGTCCCCTTCCTCCTCCTCTTCGACCTCATCATCGGCATCATCGTCGCCCTCATCGGCCTGGCCGTCATCGCGCTCATCTGGCACCTCGAAGACCACGAACGAGAACTCAAAGGCCCCGCCGGGCACGGACAACGCGCCCTCGCCAAAGCCATGGACGAGACCATGCGCCCCGAGGAAGCCTTCCCCTGGGCGCCCTACTACTTCGTGGGCGGCCTCCTCACCGTCGCCATCGGCAGCGAGATCCTCAACATCCCCCTCTCGCTTGCCTTCGCCGCGTACGCCGTGCTCGGCATCGGAGACGCCGCCAGCGCCCTCATCGGGAAAGCCTACGGAAGCATCCCCATCCCATGGAACCCCACCATGACCCTCGAAGGCACCGCGGCCGGCATCACGGCCGCCTACCCCTGGGCGCTCATGCTCGCAGGCGTCTACCACCTCTGGGTCGAAGCCCCCCAAATCGACGAAGCCCTCCCCTTCCCCGTGCACCTCACCTGGATCGTGCTCGCCGGCACCATCGCAGGCATGATCGCCGAAACCTTCGACTTCGAAGACAACCTCACCATCCCCGTCGTCAGCTGGGCCACCATGACGCTGCTCGCCTGGGCCGTCGGCTTCGTATAGCGCCCCCATCCGCCTGGCTTTACCGAAACGGATAACCCCCCCTTCCCGTTCTCCACCACAGCATGCGGCGCATCGTCCTCGCCCTCTCGGTCCTCCCCTTCATCCTCCTAGCCGGTTGCAACTTCGACCCCTACGCCGGCCTCCCCGAGGAAGAACAACAAGCCCCCGTGCAAGTCGAAACCGTTCAACTCGACGACGAAGGACCCCGCGACTGGATCCAACTCACCAAACTCGACAACAACGAAGACACCTACGTCCACGACGAGGTCACCATCCGCATCATCATGCCCGACACGAACCAGCGCGAAAGCTTCGCCTGCAACACGCCCGAAGGCTCCTGGGCCGACGGCTGCCAAGACCCCTTCAGCGAAGGCGACACGTTCGCCCCCGGGGATGTGCTCTGGATCCCCTGCAGCATGACCGGGCACCACCGCATCACCATCCATCTTGGCGACTTCGACATGATCGACGCGCCCGCCGCGTGCGAAGCCGGCGCCGGCGAAGAAGGCCCCGAGCAAGCCACCGTGAACCTCCGCACCCACGACGCAGACGACGACGGGGACGTCGACTGGTACCGCTTGATCCTCGAAGACGGAGACAACCCCCCCTACGCGCCCATGGACGTGCGCATCACGACCCAAGCCCCCACCGGGGACACGCGCGAGGAAGCCTGCACCACGGATCAAGGCTCCTGGGAGGACGGCTGCCACGACCCCTTCACCGAGGACGAAACCTGGGACGTGAACGAGACCCTCTACATCCCCTGCCAAGACTCAGGCCAACACCACGTCACGGTCACGATCCGCGGCCAAACCCAACTCGACACGGGCTACTTCTGCGATGCAGGCGCCTGACGCCTCATGAACCAACCCTCGCGCTGTTCGATACCCTGTCCACAACGGTTAAGGCCCGCAACGTCGAACGTGAACCGATGAACCACGCCCGAGGCCTCATCGTCACGATCCTCACCCTCGCCATGATCGTCCCGGCAGGAGCCTACGCGGGCACGGCTCAACAAGCGAACCACGCGACCGTGCACGAGGACGTACCAACCACCCTCAAGGACGGTCCCGCACCCCTGCTTTTGGTTCATGACCGCCACGCCGCACCCGACGAGGTGCGCGACGGGCTCGAAGCCACGGGGCTTGCATTCACGATGCTCGAACGCGTCGGCATCACGCAAACCATCGCAACCCCCGACGACCTTGAAACCCTCACCACCCTCCCCGGCATCCACGCCATCTACCCCGAAGAGACCCTCACCTTCCACCTCGACGAAGCCGCCCCCCTCGTCAACGCCCCCACCGTATGGAACGACCACGGCATCACAGGCGAAGGCGCCACCGTGCTCGTCATCGACACCGGAACCGACGCGCTTCACCTCGACCTCATCGGGCCCATCGTCGAGAACGCGCAACCCCACGACCCCCTCGAAACCGGCCTCGTCCCCGAAGGGTACATCGAAGGCGTCCCCGCCAACGACTGGTTTGGCCACGGCACGCACGTCGCCGGCATCGTCGCAGGAACCGGCGACGCCACAGGCCCCCTGGATCCCAACCACGAACGCTACGTCGGCATCGCTCCCGGCGCCGACATCGTCAGCTGGGCCATCCCCGGCCTCGGAGGCGACGGGAACGTCTTCCAAGCCGTCCAAGGCTTCGAATACGCGCTCGAGCACCAGGAACGCTTCGGCATCGACGTCATCACCAACAGCTGGGGCATGAGCGGAGAACCCGACCCCGACCACCCCATCAACGTCGCCAGCCTCGAAGCCTACAAGGCCGGCATGAGCGTCATCTTCAGCGCCGGGAACAGCGGCGAACCCGACGCAGACGAGGACGACGACATCCGATTGAACATGTTCAGCACGGTCCCCTGGACCCTCAGCGTCAGCGCCCTCACCAGCGAACCCGAACTCGCCAGCTTCAGCAGCCAAGGCACGCAACCCCAAGAACGCGAGAACCTCTGGGAACACCCCGACATCGGAGCCCAAGGCGTCAGCGTGATGGCCGCCAAAAGCCGCATGGGCGCCATGCAAGCCCTCGGCCCCACGTACGAGGCCCCCGCCGACTGGGACCTCCTTGGCCAAGCCACCCACTACCAATACGCCAGCGGGACAAGCATGAGCGCACCCGGCGTCGCCGGCGTCCTCGCGCTCCTCTACAGCGCCAACCCCAACCTCTCCCCCGCGCAAGCCTACGACATCCTTATCGAGACCAGCCAACCCCTCTACTACGCCTATTGGCAAGCCGGAGCAGGCCTTGCGGATGCCAACGCCGCCGTGGAGAAAGCCCAAGCGACCACCGGCGAACGAGACGCCTTCCTGCCCTTGAGACGGATCACCCCTACACCGACCTCACCAACGCCCTCGATAACCCAACGCGCGCCTTCCTCACCGCGCAAGGCAACGACCGTCCAGGCGCTCAAGCCCTCCTCGACGCGGTGGACATCCCCCGCCCCGGCACGGACGAGGTGCTCGATCAACTCGACGAAACCCGAAGCGCCATCCCCGCCCCCGGCCTGCTTGCAGGCCTCCTCGTCGCAAGCCTCGCAGCGTTCATCGCCCGCGGATCCAAACGATAGGAAAACCCAAATCCACCCGGGCAACTGGCCTTCCGCATGACGGGGACCCTCATCCAGGATGCAAGACAACTGGAGGAACACCGCTCCACGCTCCAAAATGCCCCCCGGCTTGACCCGCGGGATCGG
>PWVY01000005.1 GCA_003561665.1 Thermoplasmata archaeon | reverse complement strand
TGGGGGTGGGGGCGGTGGTGGGGATCGGTTGAGCGTTACGATGCGTTGTCCTTCGTGTGAGTCTTCGTTCTCGCGGGTGGGGGAGCCTCCGTTCGAGGCGGCGTGCCCGTCGTGTGGGTTCGAGGGCGAGGTGGCTGGGGGGGGGTGAGGCGGTGGGGACGGGGGGGGTGTTGGGGGAGTGGTCGTATCTTGCGTGTGGGGGCGTGTGGGGGTTTTGGCGTTGGGCCTTGGCGCTGTGAGGGGGTAGGAGAGAGAAGAGGGGGAAGGCGCCCCGGGAGGGGGCGCTAGGGGTTGTTGGTGGCCCTTTTAGATCTCGCCGTCGGTGAGGGCGGTGAGGGCGTCGGTTTGGGGCACCGTGGAGTACTCGACGGTAAGGAGGCCGTCTTGGACGTTGACATCCATGGCGAGGTAGCTTCCGCCTTCGAACGTATCGGCTCGGAGGAGGGCGGGAAGCACGCATCCGAAGAGGGCGTCGGTGGCCGTTTCGCCTTCGACGGGTTCTACTTCGACGAGGCCCTCGTCGCCGAGCAGGGTCACTCGGGCGTTGTCTTCGGTCTCGTGCGTGGCTCCGACGGTGTACACGCAGCGGCCTTCGGCGCCTGCGGATAGGGTGGGGTCTTCGGATCGGTCCTGTTCCGTGGTTTGGTCCCAGGCTTGGTAGAAGGTCATCGCTGCGAGTTGGTTGGGGTCAAGGTCGATGGTTGCGACGATGCTGCCGTCAGCGATGATGATGACGCCGGCGAGTTCGCCCTCGTCGGGCGTGTGCATGCCCAGGACGCCTCGGTCGCTTTCGGGGTTGGGCGTTATCGCGTCCGCGCAGGCTAGGCTTGCTTGGATGGCAGCGAGGGGGTTGGCCGTGTTGGCTGCAAGCCCGTCGGAGTCGATGGAGAGGCCGCTCTCGTCGGAGGCGCCTTGGTCTCCCGTTCGGCACTCGCCTTGGCCTTCGATCACCACGAGGGAGCCCATGGGGGACTCGCCGAGGAGTTCTTGAGCGACCGGGTTAACCTCGCTAAGGCTGGTTTCGAGGGCGTCGTCGGCCCCTTCGAGGACCAGGACGACGGCGTCTTGGCCTTCGGCGAGGACTTCGTCGAGGGCGTCGTTTGCTTCGTCGGCGGCGTCTTGGCCTTCGGCGAGGACTTCGTCGGCGGCGTCTTGGCCTTCGGCGAGGACTTCGTCGAGGGCGTCTTGGCCGGAGTCGATCGTGCGTTCTGGGCTCGTCGTGGCGATGCAGTCCGTGTACAAGCACCAGGGATCGTACTCCACGTCACCTTGGATGGAGACGCCGGTCAAGGGGAGTTCGTTCTCAGCCGTGTCCGGCCCGGTCGGGCTTCCCCAGTAGTTCTGCACGGCGTCGATCGTGGTGGCGGCATCGTTGATGACGCCCTCCACGCTTGCAGCGATCTGGCTGTCGCGGATCGTGATCTCCGCGCCGTCAGCGTCGTCCGTGACGAGAAGGGCGATGCTGTGCTGTCGGATCACCGAGTCGAGGATCTCCACGGTGGCATCCTCTTTGATCTCGACGCCGAGCTCGGCCAGTCGAACATCGTTGCCTTCGAGCGTGTAGCCGCTGCCCGCAGCTTCGATGCCGACGCCGACGCCGAACGTGGCGCTACCGGAATCGGAATCGATGTCGAAGATCTGGTTGCCGGTGAGGGCGACGTTTTGCGGGACCACGGTGTGGGCGCCGGTGTCCGTGATGCTGATGCCGTGAGCCCAGGCGGTCTGGCCAAGGCCAATGTCGTGGATGACGTTGTCCGCCACGGTCGCTCCAGCGACGTTGCCGATGATCATGATCCCGGCCGCGCCGCCGTTCGCGTTGAGCCCTTCGATGTCGTGGATGAGGTTCTGGGTGATCGTCACATCCTCGATGGCGTCACTGGCGTCGCCGCCATGGGCCATGATGGCTTCAACACCGATCCAGTCGTCGAGGCCGCCTTCTTCGAAGTCTCGCACGATGTTGTTCGTGACGACGACATCGTTGGCGGAGTCGGTGATCAAGACGGCCACATCCTCGCCGCTTGCGGTAGCATCGGGGGGGGTCACGGTGAAACCATCCAGGGTCACGCCGTCAGCGCTGAGGGTGACTTGCCCGTTGATGGTTGATTCGTTCCCACGGTCTCCGTCACCGGGGATGCCTGCGTTCGCACCAAGGAGGGTCAGGCCCTCCGTGTCGGCCGTGACGTCTTCAGCGTAGGTGCCTTCGTCCACGCAGATGGTGTCCTCGGCGCTGGCTGCGTCGATCACTGCTTGGATGCTTTCGCCCTCGTCCACATGCGCATCGCAGTGTCCGTCCGCGGCGGCCGTGGGGGCAAACGCCACCATGCCGATCGCAAGGACAACGGCGAGCAGGACGGTGGCACTCATCATGCCGGTCCATCCATTGATGTTCGTATCGGTTAACTTCGTATGCGTCGTCATCTAGATTACCTCCCAGTACTCCAGGTAGGGTTTCCGGGCCAGAACTATCGGCCAAACCGTATGTAAATGTTCGTGTAGAACAAGGTTGAGTGAACACGTCCTTTCCTCCCGATTCTCACAGTCAAGGATCCTGGGTTAGCGACCCGATGTGCCTCCATGGGTCCTGGGAGGGACCCTGGAACCCGTGCGTTCGAACACGATCGGCGTCTTCTTGGATACGTGCAACACGATAGGGATCATCGACACCGATCACGTAGAAATCGTGCAACGTGGCCGTTTTCAAGGCATCCTTGAGGGGGCGAAGCACGCGGCCTCGGCGTTGGATGTGCTGGCGCGGGCTCGTGGATGAGGCCGCGAGCACGGCGACATCCGCATCGGGCACATCAAGCCCTTCATCCAACGCTCGCACGGCCACGAGGACGCCCCCCTGGGCGTTCCGGAACGCAAGCAGCGCCTTGTCTCGGGCCCCATCCTGCATCTTCGAATGGTAAAGGTGCGTTTCGAGGTTGTCCCGCTTGGTGATGCGCGCGATGCGGTTGGCGAAAGCGATCTCCTCGGTGAACACGAGCGTTTTCTTGTCGCGAAGATGAGGGGTCAGGCTTTCGAACACGTCGAGCTTGCCTTGCGCGTTCTTGACGATGCGTGCGCGCGCGAAGAGGTGCTCTTGGAGTTGCCGGGCTAGATCCTCCTCGTTCTCGTGGCGCAGAAGAGCCAACAGCTTGCCTAGTTCGCTGAGGTCGGGCGCATCCGGGTAGGTGGCGTTGATCTCTGCGAGGGTAAGGTTGAGGAACCCGTTGATCTCATCGTAGGCCTGTTGCTCGCGGGGGGTCAGGTGCACGCTGTGCACGTGGTAGGTGTACTCGGCGAGGTGCCCATCGTCGACGGCTTCGCCAAGGCCGTAGCGGTGGGCGATGCCTTCGAAGTAGTCGATCACGCGGCGGGTGCCGGTCGGGTCGAAGGGGCGGGTGGGCGTGGCGCTTAATCCAAGGCGGTAGGGGATGGCGTCCACGAGCGTGTTGGAGAATTTGGGAGCGCCTGCACGGTGGCATTCGTCCACGATGATGAGTGTGCGGCGTTGTTCGTGAACCATGCGCTCGAGGGCTTGCGCGTTGCGCATCGCGGTTTGGATGGGCGTGATGATGACGCGTTCTTGGGGGATGCGGCGCAACTGGCGGCTGCCTTGGGGGGTGGCGATGTGTTGGGGGTCGAGGTTCCCGTGGTCGTTGAGCGCGGTGGCCCATTGGTGTTGGAGGGCTTGGGTGGGGACGACGATGAGGGTTTTTTGGTCCCCGGCGTGCGCCCATTTCTGGGCGGCGATACCGATGAGGGTTTTGCCGGTGCCGGTGGCCATGTGCGCGATGCCGCGCCCGCCGCGGTCCACGAAGCTTCGGATCGCGTCGCGTTGGTACCCGCGCAGGCCCAGCTCGCTTTCGATGCGGGCGAGGGATGATGTGGGGGGCTGCGGCGGGGAGAGCACGCGCGGGTGCATCCCTTCGGGGGGTCTTGAACGGTCCGATAAGGGGTCGGCGAATCTACCCGTTGGATGGGCTCCTGTTCCCTCGGCGCTTCCTCTTCATCTCCCGAAGGAACGGGACGCGCCGCGTGTGCCCGCAGGCTTTGCACGTGATCGAGACCTTGCTCCCCGTCGTTCTCACGCGTGCCCGCCTGCTAGGCAACAAGTAGCGTTTGCACGAGCGGCAAACGCGTCGTTTCAACTCGGACGAGGGTGTAAGCGTCAAGCGCGTGGTGACCTTCCAGGCAAGCTCGCCGTACCGGTCGGCA
>PWVY01000106.1 GCA_003561665.1 Thermoplasmata archaeon | reverse complement strand
GTGGGCGTGGAGGGTGTCGTAGTCGTCGGCGTGGAGGCGGTCGAGGGTGAGGTGGAAGGGGACGTGTGCGCGGTGGAGGGCTTTGGTGAGGACGCTGGCGGCGGCGATGCCGTCGGCGTCGTCGTCGCTGATGATGCGGAGGAACTCGGCGGAGGAGAGCCGGTTGGCGGCTTCGTTGCACCGGGTCTCAAGGCTCACGCGCGGGGGAAGTGGGAGGGTGCATAAAGGGGTTCACGTTGGGGCGCGCGGTTATGGGGTGGGTTGGTTGAGGTCGATCTGGATGGTTGTGCCGCGGTTGGGTCTCCGATGGATAGGCTTCGCTGGCTGGGGAGGAGGATAGGGACGAATGTCGTCTCCTGTAGGGCTATTGGCCCTCGACGACCATCTGGGCGGTGCGCTCGTCGTACTTCCAGTCGTACGGGAGCGCTTCTTTCTCGCGGTAGTATTTGGCGAGGCTGCGGATGTTGGCCTCGAGTTGTTGGAGCCCGCGTTTGTTCTCCTTGTCTTTGGGGTGGTCGCGGAGGTGTTCGCGGAGGTTAAGCGCTCGGGCCATGAGGTTCGCGAGGTCCTCGGGGACGGGGGGGAGGAGGTCTTCCTCGTCGAGGATGTCCGTGATCTTCTTGCCGGTGACGGCTTTCACGTCGGGGACGGCGTGTTGGTCGCGGAGGATCGTGCCGATGTGGGCGGATTGTTTGCCCTCGCGGCCGAGCTCGATGATGAGTTCTTCGACTTCGTCGGCGTCGAGCGTGGACCATTCGGGTACTTCGTGCGCGGCTTTGCGTGCGCGTGCCGCTTCGGATTCCTGGGAGGGCATCTGGCCACCTTTCGCCGGTCGACGAGACTCCTTGTATTTCAAGATGACCCTCGTTGGGGTGGGGGTTGTTGTGTCTGTCTGTCAAGGGTGAGGGACGCTCGAATCTTGCTTGGATGTATCCGAGGGCCTGTTTAGGGAGGGATAGAAGGGTTTGACCCGGAAGTCCGATGGTGCAACGTTTAAGAGGGGTCCCAGCGGAGAGAGGGGGAGCGACGACGCCCGCATGAGCGGGGGTGTCCAAGAGGTAACCAACATGACGATTTCGAAAAGGCACTGGCGTGCGATGCGGGACGACGAGGGTGTTAGCCCCGTGATCGCGGTCATCCTCATGGTAGCCATCACGGTCGTGCTCGCCGCGACCGTGTACGTATGGGTCAGCGGGTTCGCAAGCGAAGACACGGGCCCTGAGCAAGCCGCCGCCACCGCCAAGGGTGTTGATCTCAGCGGTGACGGGGACGTGGAATGGATTCAAGTCACTCTGACCAGTGGCCAAAACGCGCCGTACAGTTGGTCAGATGTAACGAACTCCACAACCGCACCTGATGGGACATCCGCCGAGCAAATTTGTGAAACTGCCCAAGGAGAATGGGGCAATGATTGGTGTACTGACAATTTCGGTTCTGGAGATTCATGGGATGTTGGTGGTAACCTTTGGATCCCGTGCCAAGGGGACGGAAACCACATCGTGACGATTTCGGTTTCAGGTACCACCATCCTTGATGCAAGGGTTTCCTGCGACGCTGCTGCGCCTTCACCATAGGTGACGTAGCACTCTGAAACCTCTTACGGGCATCTTGCCCGTCTCCCTTCCTTTCTTTTGCTTTCATTCTACTGCACTATAGCGTAGCAGAAGCCTGAGGCGCAGCGGGAGCGCCTCTCTCCCGTTTTGGACTTTCCTCCCTTCTTAAATAGGGGGCAAGTGCAACAATGGCCCTTCAGACTCTGCCTTGGCCGGGTCCGCGTGAGGGACATGACATGAACAAATCCAAGCGAAAGGTGTCGGCAACGAACGACCTAGGTGTTAGCCCCGTGATCGCGGTCATCCTGATGGTAGCCATCACGGTCGTGCTCGCTGCGACCGTGTATGTGTGGGTGAGCGGGTTCGCGACCCAAGACTCCGGCCCTGAGCAAGCCGCCGCCACCGCGAAAGGCGTTGACCTTAGCGGGGACGGGGACGTGGAGTGGATCCAGGTCACGTTGACGAGCGGTCAAAACGCGCCGTACACGAACGACTCTGTTTCCTTCTCGGTCACCGGTTCGGATGGTGCCTCCGTGACGGCCGTCTGCGAAACGGCCAGGGCTACGGACGACCCCGCGACCGTGTTGGGAGACTGCGATGACGAGTTCAACGACGACAGTGACGGGTGGGAGGTTGGATCTAACCTATGGGTCCCGTGCCAAGGTGACGGGAATCACCTCGTTACGGTTGCCCTTCGCGGGACAACGATCCTCGACACGTCCATCAGTTGTGACGGGACGCCGGACACCGTATAAGCGAAGATAACACGCTCTACGGGTAGATTCCCTACCCGTCTCCCTTTTTTCTAATCTCTTCTTCTCCCAGCGAAGCTCTCTGACCCGCATTCCGGGGAGGGATGGACCTTGCACATCCCTCGAAGGTTTAAGTAGGGTGTCCCGGCGGACATGGGAACGTAACCGATCCTGCCGCGAGCGGGGTCGTGTGAGGGACGCACCATGACAACTTCAAAACGACGACGTGCAACAATGAACGACGAGGGTGTTAGCCCCGTGATCGCGGTCATCCTTATGGTGGCCATCACGGTCGTGCTCGCCGCGACCGTGTACGTATGGGTCAGCGGGTTCGCGACCGAAGACAGCGGCCCCGAGCAAGCCGCCGCCACCGCCAAGGGTGTTGATCTTAGTGGGGACGGAGACGTTGAATGGATCCAAATCACCCTGACAAGCGGTCAAAACGCGCCCTACAGCCATGATGATGTGACCTACTCAGCTACGGCTCCTAACGGTACGAGCCTGTCAGCTGCAGATGCAGATCATCTCTGCACCAGCGCGCAAACTGACGGAACCCATAACTTCTGTGCCGACGGCACGGAATTCTTCGACGGTGACAACGAATGGGACGTCGGTCAAAACCTCTGGATCCCCTGTGGTTCTGAGGGGGACGCAGATAGCAACGACAGCGGCAATCATCCCATCACCGTTTCAGTCTCAGGCACAACGATCCTCGACACGTCTGTAAGTTGTGACCGAACGGTGGACGACCTCGAATAATCGTGAGTTGATCTACCAACTTAGTGGGCTCTTCTCCGAGCCCACCTTCTCTTTCCTTTCCTTATAAAGGCGGAGCCCAGCAGACGGTCTCGACGCTCTAAGAGGTTCGTCGAATAGTTTACCGAATCGGCCCCGAGTCCACCGTCATCCGGCGGGAGATCCGCTCTACGAGCCCGTCGAAGCCCTCATCGAAGCTCGCAATCGCGTCGATGCCATACCACTCCATCATCACGAGTGTGGTGCAATCCGTCAAGCTCAACCCCTTCCCCTCGTAGTGCTCTTGGAAAACAGACCACGCGTCTTCCTGAGCCGTTCGACTAACCTCTAGAACGGTGGCCACGGTTGGGCGAGCATCCGTGAACCCTACCAGGCCACCCAGGGCCTGAACCATCCCCCACCCACTCTGTCCTGTTCTTGCCAACACAAGAGTGAACGCTTCATCCATCACATCAGACGTTGTATAGACCGGCCCATGGGCTCCATCCATGCAAGCCGCCAGGATTCCCTGAGCCGCCTCATGGTTCTTATCCCGCTCATGCAAGGCCCCGAACCATACGCCCGTGTCCAAGAGGATGCTCATACGGGGCCCTCTAGGTCGCCATAGAGATCTTTGTCGATGTCCTCCTCCCGTGTGAGGAACCCGAAGTCGAAGGTCGACTCAAGAACCTCCCGCTTCTCCTCCTCCGACAAATCCAGGGAACCCGCGGGGCGGACCAACTCTCCCTCTCTTCGTTCACCAAGCTCCACCAATCGGTGCAAAACATCCTCCAAGGACGGTTTCTCCCCTTGCTCCAACGTTATCTTTGCCTGGATCCGATCCAACTTCACCTTATCCTCGTCACGAATCCGAACCGTTGTAGACATTGCATAATGATATATGTTTAATACATATTAATCGTTGAGGTCAAGTGCGGAACGGTTAGCCTGTGGCCACTTCAGGGTCTTTGAACCGGATGAGGACCGCGTCTTGGTCGATGATCTCGATGTAGGCTTTCTTGTGGGGTTCGAGGTTGAGCACGCGCTCGACATCTTTGGGCCAGTACGTGCCAAGGGTCCCCGACCCGATGCGCGAGACCTTCGCCTCGTAGTCTGGATGAAAGCCGATGCCCACCTCGTCCAGGCACGCCTGCACGCCGGCGGGCGGCAGGTCGATGACCACCCCCCAGTCCTCGAGCAGATCGGCCGACCCGCAACGCCCCGAAGCGGCGCGGT
>PWVY01000211.1 GCA_003561665.1 Thermoplasmata archaeon | reverse complement strand
CCACCAACGCCCCCGCCGAAACCTCCCCACCCTCCTCATCCACCACCAAAAGGCGATCCTCCTCCACCAAATACGCCGCCTCATGCAACCCCAACACCAACCCCCCACCCTCACGCCGCTCCCCATACGACCCCCGCTCATCCAACCTGGACGCCTCCCCCGGATCCCCCACCACGACCTCATCCCCCACCAGCACGCCGCTGGCCCGCGCCACGACGCCTACGCCTCCCCAGCGTACGCCACGATCCCCTCGAACAACGCCAACCCATCCCCCCGCTCCTCAGGATCCAACCCCCGCGTCCAATCCGGATGCTGGAACCCCCACACCGACCGATCCGGATGCGGCATCAACCCCAACACCGTCCCCGACGCATCCGTCACGCCCCCGATCCCCCCCGGGCTCCCGTTCGGGTTCCAAGGATACCCCGGATCCACGCGCCCCTCCCGATCCACGTAACGGAACACAACCCGCCCCTCCTCCAACAACGCGTCAACGCTGGAACCCTCACCCGGAACGAAACGACCCTCCGCATGAGCGCTCGGGAACATCACGGAACCCCCCTCCTCATACCCCTCCACGAACGGGCACACCGAATCCTCCACACGAAGCAACGAAGGCCGACACTCGTACCGATCGTTCTCATTCATCGTCAACGCCGCACCCGGCCCCTTCCGAGGCGCACCATTCTCCCCCGGCAACAAACCAAGCTCCACCAACACCTGGAACCCGTTACAAATGCCCACCATCGGGCGCCGATCCTCATAGAACGCCTCCAACGCATCCCCACACACCGCCTCCAACCGAGACGCGAAAATCGCGCCCGCACGCACGTAATCCCCCGCCGAGAACCCTCCCGGGAACGCGAGAACATCATAATCCAACACCTCCTCACGCAACCGCGAGGGCGCATGCTTCGTCAACTGCTTGATGTGAACATACGACGCGCTCGCCCCCGCCGCCTCGAACGCCCGCTTGATATCCTGCTCGTTGTTCGTCCCCTCCATCCTCAACACGGCCACACGAGGCTCCATCACGCCTCATCACCTCCGATCACGCGAGCCAACCCCGAACGCCAAGCATCCCCCGCCGCATCCACATCCAAACTCAACAACCGATCACCTCCATGAGCGATCGCGAACGAATCCCCACCCGCTTCACCGATCCGCTGCGCGTTGAACCTCTCCTGCGTGAAACGATCCACCAACGCATCCGCATCCTCCGTCTCAAGCACCCACCGCGTCGGCGTCTCCGCGAACATCGCCGCCACCGCGGACGGGTGAACCTGCGAGAGATCAACCCGAACCCCCATGCCACCCCCGATGCCCATCTCGAACAACGCCGCACCCAAACCGCCCTCGCTTGGATCATGCGCAGCCGTCACCAACCCCTCCGCGACGACATCCGAAACCTGCGCGGCAAGCCCCTTCAACGCGTCAAGATCCACCCTCGGTACCTCCCCATTGGCACCCTGGATTTTCGAGAACACGCTTCCACCAAACCGATCACGCGTCTCCCCCACGAGCACCAAATCGTTCCCTTTGAGATCACTCGTGACGACATCACGAACATCCTCCACGAGGCCCACACCCAGCAACGACGGCGTCGCGGGCACGGCGCCCGCGTGGCTCTCGTTGTACAAGGAGACGTTACCGCTCGCGAACGGGATCTCCAACGCACGAGCCGCATCCCCAAGCGCCCGCGCAGATTCCTTGAAGATCCACATCCCCTCAGGCTTCTCAGGGTTCGGGAAGTTCAAGCAATCCGCGAGCGAATCGGGCACGGCGCCCACGCACGTCAAGTTCCGGATCACCTCGTCCACGGCATTCAGGCTCCCCTGGTAAGGGTCAAGCTTCGTCAACGCGGGGTTCAAACCACTGGCCCACGCCAACCCTTTCCAGGAGTCCGCGAGGGGCTTGATGACGGTCGCATCCGCGTGCCCGTCCGCGTTCAACTCCCCCACCCAAGGCTCGATGACGGTGCTCGCCCGAACCGTGTGATCGTACTGGCGAAGCAGCGGGGCTCGGCAGGCAACGTTCGGGTCTTCGAGAACGCGGATGAGGGCTTTGTCCCAGGCGTTGGGTGCTTGGGGGTTGGGGCCGGGTTCTCGCTTGGGGGGTGCTTGGGCGGGTCGTTCGACTTCGGGGCCTTCGTAGCAGAAGATGGGGTCGAGGTCGAAGATCTTGTCTCCGTGCCAGCGGGCGGTGACGTTGGTGTCCTCCGTGGTTTCGCCGAGGGTGACGTGTTCGACATCCCAGAGGTCGAGGATCTCGCGCACGGCGTCGGCGTTGGTGGGGTCGACGCTGAGCATCATGCGTTCTTGGCTTTCGCTGACCCAGATTTCCCAGGGTCGCATGCCTTTGGCTTTGGTGTGGACGTGGGCGAGGTCGATGTCGGCGCCGACGCCGGCGGCTTCGCACATTTCGCCGACGGCGCAGCTTAGGCCGCCTCCGCCGAGGTCTTTCATGCCTTCGACGAGGTGTTGTTCGATGATTTCGAGGCAGGCGTGGATGAGGGGTTCTTTGGTGATGGGGTCGCCGAGTTGGACGGCGGGGACGTCTTCGTGGCTGTCTTCGCTGAGTTCTTTGCTCGCGAAGGTGACGCCGTGGATCCCGTCGCGTCCGGTGCGCCCTCCGGCGAGGATCCAGAGGCTTCCGGGGGGGCCGCTTTTGCTGTGGGTGAGGTGTTCTTTTTTGCCGACGCCGAGGCAGCCGACGTTGACGAGGCAGTTGGTGGTGTAGTCGGGGGGGAAGTGGATGCTGCCGGCGAGGTTGGGGATGCCGACGCGGTTGCCGTAGTCGCGGATGCCTGCGATGACGCCTTGGGTGAGGTATCGGGGATGTTTGGTGCCGGGGGGGAGGTCGTCGTCGGTGAGGGTGGGAGGGCCGAAGTAGAGCATGTCGGCGAGCGCCATGGGTTGGGCGCCCATGCAGGTGATGTCGCGGAGGATGCCGCCGACGCCGGTGGCGGCGCCGCCGTAGGGTTCGACGGCGCTGGGGTGGTTGTGGCTTTCGATGCGGAGAGCGTAGACGTGGTCGTCGTCGAATTCGAGGATGCCGGCGTCTTGGCGGGCGAGGACGTTGTCTTCTTGGATGCCGAAGACGTGTTCGCGGAGGATGGGTTTGCTGGTTTTGTAGCAGCAGTGTTCGCTCCAGCCTTGGCCGAGGGCTTCGATCTCGATGAGGGTGGGGTTTCGGTTTTTTTGTTGGAAGTGGTCTTTGATGGCGGCGAGTTCTTCGAGGCTGAGGCCCCAGCCGATGGCTTCGCTGGCTTGGTGGATCTTTTTGAGGGGTTCGTCGAGGAGTCGGACGTGTTGCACGTCGCCTTCGGGGTAGGCGTCGGACGGGATGGGTTCGAGGACCCCGTCCGGGATGCTCATCGGGGGTTCACCTCGATGGTGTAGGTGTTGACGACGGGGTTGGCGAGGAGCTTGTCGCACATGGCTTGGGTTCGTTCGCGGGCTTCTTCTTCCGTGTTCGCGTCGAGTTCGATGCGGAACACTTTGGCGCTTTTGACGGTTTCGACATCGTCGAAGCCGAGCAGGTTGAGGGTCTTGCGCGTGTTCTCGCCTTCGGGGTCGGCGACCCCGGTTTTGAACCCGACTTGGACCTCCGCGAGGTACATCAAGCCCTCCAAGAAGGGACGCGTATAAAGGTTCGCGGGGGGAGCCTCCCCAGGAGCAAGTGGAGACCGGTCTTCGGGTGGCGTGCAAAGGATCGTGCTGTTGCTGGAAACACGCTAAGCGTCAGGATGTTCTCAAAGGCTAACGACGGTGTGTTGGTGGCAACGCCAACACTCTTATGTGGGTCGAGGTCTAGAACGTGCCAAGGAAACCCCATGGGTTCACACAGATTGGTGTGCAGGCAGGAATCCTTCTCCTTCGGGAGAAGAAGGATGGTAGCTGGGTCATCCTCGCGGCGGATCCACCCATCAAGGTGGACAACGCTCATGACGATAGAATCCCACACATGCACATCAGCGGATGGAACTCAGACATCCGGCGAGACCTCCGTCCAACCCTCACAGCTTCGATCGTCGTGTCGGCGATCGAAACCCACCTTGAGGAATACGAGTACATCGACGTGGAAGCCCTCCTGGAGGGGCTGAGATGAAGATCACGATCGAACGCGAGACCACGGTTGCGCGACTTCTTGAGGAGGTTGAGAAGGGGTATGGATCTCAAGATGAGGTGGAAGCGCACCTTCGGGAGAACCCGGACGACTGGGGGGCAAGGTTAGCTCTTCATGATCTTGGAGAGTACCAGGACCACGACCCGGAGGATCT
>PWVY01000119.1 GCA_003561665.1 Thermoplasmata archaeon | reverse complement strand
GCGGCGCGCGCCCTGCCCATCCTCTTGCACGAGGTACAAAAAGCCCACCCTTGGGGCCGCTTTTCCAGGAGCGACCTTCGTCACCGTCACCCTTTGGCCATGCGGGTGATGATCTCGAACGCGTCCTCCTCGACGGGTTGCACGGACAACCGGGAACGGTTCACGAGCGTCATCTCTGAAAGCCGCTCGTCGGCCTTGATCTCGGAGAGAGGGACAAGCCGAGGGAAGGTCTCCTCGTACCCGATGTCCACCCTGTACCACGTTGGATCCTCCCGGTCCGCGTCAGGATCATGGTAGGGGCTTCCCTCGTCGAACTGCGTCTCGTCGGGGTATGCCTCCTTGACGACGCGCGCGATCCCCGCCACGCCCGGCGGGCTCGCGCTGCTGTGATAATACAAGACCCGATCCCCCTCGCTCATCGCCTGCATGTTGTTCCGCGCCTCGTAATTGCGCACACCATACCACGGCGTGCTCCCATGCTCTTCGAGGTCATCGATCGAGAACGTGCTCGGGTTCTCCTTCACCAACCAGTACGCCGTCATCGTTGCTCGAACAAGCAAACGCGTGAAAACGTTGCCGGACCCATCCACAAGAAACGTTAAACCCCCCCTCCCCACCTCCCAGCGAGAGGATCTGGATGCGCACCATCCCCTTCATCATCGTGCTCGTGCTCACCACAGGCTGCCTTGGCTTCGTGGACAACGATGAAGCCCCCCTCGAGGACGCCAACCTCGACCCCACCGACGACACCCTCTCCAAGCCCGTGCACGCGCTTGACGCCATCCACGAATCCTGGATCGCCTCCCACGACGAGACCGTTCTCCACGCGGCCGAGTACCACCCCAACACCACGGACGAACGACCCGTCGTCATCATCCTCTCCCCCTACTGGGGCAACCTTCACCCTGAAGCGCAAGCCTTCACCGAGGACAACTATTTCGTGGAACTGTTCGTCGAACGCGGCTACACGCTCGTCCACGCCAGCGTACGAGGCACCGGATACTCCGGAGGATGCTACGCGTTGGGAGGCCCCGCAGAGATCCAAGACACCATCGACCTCGTTGAACACTACGCCAACGCGGACTTCTCCAACGGGAACGTCGGCATGATCGGAGCAAGCTACCCCGGAACGACGCCCTGGCAAGCCGCCATCGAAGACCCCGACGGGCTTGCAACCATCGTCCCCATCGCCGGCATCAGCGACATGTACCGCTACATGTACAACGACGGCACCGCGTAAACGCACGGCCCCCTCTTCCCCACCTACTACACCGCCATCGTCAGCGGCGCCAACACGCCCCAAAACGCGGACACCCTCGAGCACTTCCTCCCCCTCACCGAGCGCGTTTGCCCCACCGTGGCCGAGACCCTCTCGAAAGGGTACGAAACATGGATCACTGGCGACCACGACGCCTTCTGGGACGAACGCAACTACGAAACACGCCTCCACGAGGTCAACGTGCCCGTGTTCCTCGTTCACGGCTTCCAAGACTGGAACGTGAAACCTGACAACGGCCTCCCCATCTACGAGGAACTCCCCGAACCCAAGAAAGCCTGGCTGGGCCAATGGGCCCACAACTACCCCCACGCCACCGGGGACGAAGACACCGACCGACCCGACTGGAACCGCACCCTCATCGCATGGATGGACCAATGGCTCAAAGAGTACGACACCGGCATCCTCGACGAAGACCCCGTCCTTTTGCAAGACACCGAACACCGATGGCACAACGCCACCACCTGGCCCCCCAACCACACACAACCCCAACCGTACCACCTCGCCATCAACGGGACCCTCCAACCCCAACAACCCACCCAAACCGGCACCCTCACCATGGGCCCCTACCCTGGAGGCCAAGCACCCCCCCTCCCCGACGAAACCTCGCAAATCACCGGGAACGAGAAACTCACCTTCACCAGCCCACCCCTACCCCAAGACACCACCCTCACCGGGGAACCCACCCTCCACATGAACGTCTCCACGAACATGCCCGACGGGCACCTTGTCGCGCACCTCCACAAAGACAACGATGAAGAGCAAGAATGGCTCGGGCTTGCCCTCCTCAACCTCGCCCACCGCGAAACCCGCCACGAAAGCACCCCCATGCCTCCCGGGGAAGCCCAACACATCGAACTCAAATTCTTCCCCATGAACGCGCACGTGAAACAAGGCGAACGGTTGATCCTCGAGATCCAACCCGAAGACACCGCCTGGATCCACCCCAGCCCCTACAAGCCAACCTACACATTCCACTTCCCCCAACACGAACCCAGCACGCTTCAGCTGGACACGCTCACGGACGTGGAAACACACCACCCCCCTGCGAAAGGGGAGGTCCTCTGGTCCTCATAGGAACCTAACCTCCACCCTCGCCTGCGTCCTCATGGAGGACGCTTTGGATCCGCCGCGCCATCGTGGACCCTACGCCCTCGACGGTTTCAAGCTCCTCCAACGTCGCGCCTTGAACCCCCTCAAGGCTCCCCAAGCGCTTGAGCAACCGGTTGCGAAGCGTCGGCCCCACCCCCGGGACGGCATCCAGCAAGCTCGTGGACAGCGCCTTCTCCCGCTGCGATCGACCGTACCGGATCGCGAACCGGTGCGCTTCATCCCGAGCCCGCTGCAAAAGCTTCAACCCCGCCGCGTTCGCAGGCAACGTGATCGGAGAACTCCACCCCGGCCGATGAATCGACTCGTTCTCCTTGGCAAGCGCCAAGACGGTCAACTCTAGCCCCAACGCGCGGGCCTCATCGCGCGCAGCATCCGCATGCGCTTGCCCCCCATCGATGAGCAAGACATCCGGGAGCGGATCACCCTCGCGCGTAAGACGTTCAAGGCGACGTCGCACGATCTCACGGATGCCATCCAAGCCATGGTTGACGTCATCGTCCAAGTTGTACCGACGATACGCGCTCTCCTCTGGATGACCGTTCTTGAACACGACGAGGCTCCCCACGCGACCATGCCCCCCGTGATGGCTAACGTCCGTGGCCTCGATCCGACGAGGCAACGCATCCAACCGCAAGCGCTCCTTTAGATCCACCACGCCCGGGTCAGGCCCTCGCTCATGCTGAAGGCGCGTGAGTTGGTATTGAGCGTTCTTCTCCGCCAGAGAAAGCATGCGCTTGCCCACTCCCCGCTGGGGCACGGAGAAGCGAACCTTCCGCTCGTTCTTCTTGGAAAGGGCTTGCGCCAACGCGTCCGCATCTTCGGGAAGCAGCGGAACCAGGATACGGTGAGGGATGCTTGGCCGATCCTCATAATAGCGCGCGATGAACTCCCCCAGAAGCCGAGGACACGACGCTTGATCCGCGCCGGGAAGCGGGAAGGTCTGCTGGTCCACGATGCGCCCCCCGCGTCGGGGAAGAACGACAGCGATGCTTCGCTCTCGCGCGCTCTCGATGAAAATCGCATCGCGATCCTCGCGCCGGCTTGCGAAGATCGCTTGCTCATCCAGCAAGCGCTGGATATCCTCGATACGATCGCGCAACCGTGCAGCCTCCTCGAACCGATGCGCATCCGCCGCGTCCCCCATCCGCTCCTCAAGGACCCTCACGGCAGGTCGAGGATTCCCGTTGAGCACATGCTCCACGTTCTCCACCGCGTCCAAGTACGCGCCCGTATTATCCTTGAAGCAAGGAGCCATGCACAAGCCCATCTCGTGCTTGATGCACCCGTTGGGCAACTCGCGAGGACAATCGCGGATCCCAAACGCCTCCCGTAACAGGTTGACAAGATCCCGTGCCGTTCCCACATCCGGGAAGGGCCCAAAGTACGAGCCCTCCTCCTCTTGGGAGCGAACGATGTCGATGCGAGGATGCGCCTCATCGCTGACAAACACCCACGGGTACCTCTTATCATCCGTCAAGCGAACGTTGAAACGCGGCCGTTTCTCCTTGATGAGGCTCGACTCGAGAAGGTACGCCTCGGCTTCCGTATCCACGAGCACCGTCTCCACGCCCGCGGCCTTCTCCAACATCAACCCGATGCGCCCCGGATGCGAGCCTGCAAAATACGATCGGACCCGGTCGCGAAGGCTCACCGCTTTCCCGATGTACAACGCATCCCCCTCCTCATCCACGAACGTGTACACGCCTGGCTCATCCGGGAGTTCTCCAACCGCATCCTTCAGGGGACGATCCCCGCTCGTGGCCACGATATCCTCATGAAGAGGCTGCCGGGATGAACCTTGCCCCCCCGGCCCCTTACGCAGGCAAGATCCCGCACTCCCCCAACACATCCATAAGGGCCCTTCGCCACGCATTCCCTCCATCCTTGTTCGCGTGCGGGT
>PWVY01000147.1 GCA_003561665.1 Thermoplasmata archaeon | reverse complement strand
GTGACGTGTCATACCGACGACTGGGGCGACCTGGTCGTCGTGCACTGCTGGGAGCGTGATTCCTTGGTCGAGTGCTGGGAAGACCACGAAGGATGGGTATGCGAGGCCGAGGGCGACACCGAGCAGGAAGCTTACGAACGGTTCGAGATGGAGAAGAACGAACTCCCGTTCTCCCTGGACAGCGTGTACGTCCAATGCCACACGGAACACTGGGAGGACTTGGTGATCGTGCACTGCTGGGAGATGGACTCCCTCGTCGAGTGCTGGCAGGACCGTGACGGTTGGTTGTGCGATGCCGTCGCGGACACGCCAGAAGAGGCCAAAGCCCTGTTCGAACGCGCCGAACGGGACGGCGATCTACCCTTCTCGATGGACAGCATCTACGTCGAATGCTGGACCGAACGATGGGACCACGAGATCCGCTACATGTGCGAGGAACGCGACCAACTCGTCCAATGCTGGGAGGACCGACATGGCTGGTTGTGCGAAGCCGAAGGCCCCACCCCGGACGATGCCTACGCCAAGTTCGACCACGAAGCCGACACGATGCCCTTCAACATCGACGACCCCAACGTACGCTGCAACGAGGAACGCTGGGATCCGGACCTCGTCGTCGTCTTCTGCTATCAAAAACCCGCCCAAGCCCACCCCGAGGGCCCAGGCGAGATGCCCCCCAACTGCGACCCCCCCCCCGATCAAGCCAACGCGTTCGTCTGCACACCCCCACCCGAATGTCAAGACCGCATGGGCCAGACGCCCGAATGCACCCCCCCACCCGAGTGTAGCCCCAACCCGGATGGAACCTACACCTGCACACCGCCCGAGCACGACGCTCCACACCACGGGCCCCAACCCGATTGTCGACCCGACGCCCAAGACCCCAACGCGCTCGTATGCACACCCCCGCCCGAGTGCCACGACCGCATGGGCCAGACGCCCGAATGCACCCCCCCGCCCGAGTGTAGCCCCAACCCGGATGGGACCTTCACGTGCACCTTCCACGGGCACAACGTTGCACACGACTCCGTGGGGCAAGACGCCCCCAGCGAGCCCGCGGTCCAAGAGGACACCCAAGCGGACGTTCGCGACGACCTCAACGACGCGATCCGTGCCTCGCTTGCCGACTTCCGCGGAGAGATCCAAAACCTACGAGCCACGTACGAGGACGGCAAAACCGAGCTGGAAGAGCGCTACGAGGCCAAGAAGGACGAACTCCGTGACGACTACCGGGCCTGCATGAGCGAGTTAACAGACGACGATGACGAACTGGAAGCGCTCCAACATGAGCTTGCCTGCAAACGGGAAGCAAACCATGCCCTACAGACCGAGCGCCTGGTGCTTCTTGCCGAGAGGGACATCCTCCGTGAGGATCTGCTCGCTCAAGCAGAAGCCCACCAGTTCACCACGTGCGCAAGCCTTCAGGAGACCCTCCACGGGCTCCTCATGGATCAAGGCATCTTCGAGCCCAACCTCGAGAGGTTCCTCTCCCCGGGGGACTTGGCGCTCTGCGCGGGCCTCCTGCTCAGTAGCGAGGACTCCTCGATCCGTGATCAAGGGGACGCGGTTATGCGAGGTGAGCGCTGATGATGAAGATCCAACGCCTCGCCCCCATCCTCGCCGTGTTGATCCTTCTGCTCGGCGGAGCAACCACGGTCCAGGGTCAAAGCGAGAACGGGACCGACGATGACCCGTTCGCCGATGATCCTCCGCTCTTCGACGACGACGATGACCCCTTCACAGAATACGAAGAACGAGCCACGGTGGAGGACGATGACGAGATGGAAGCGAGCCAAAGTGAAGAGGGAACGAACGGGCTTCCGGTCCCCATCGGCGCGGCACTCATGGGCATCGCGGGAGCAACCTTCTTGATCAAGCGGGATCCTCGATGATCCCCGCCACGTTCAGGGCTCGGTCGCCGGTCCGAGTCTTCGTTGACCGCGGATAGGAGGCTTTTTCCGGTTCGTTCTCGTGAGCCTGCGTAGATGGGTTCGGTGGTCGAAGCAGAGGGGCTAACGAAGACGTACGGTCCTGTGGATGCGCTGCGAGGCGTCTCGTTCGAGATCCCCTCCGGTGCCTGGGGCCTTCTTGGGCCCAACGGGGCAGGGAAGACGACGCTTCTTCGGATCCTTCTTGGCCTAACGGATCCTACGCGGGGGTCCGTTCGCGTGTTAGGGGATGATCCTCAGCGTGCGGCCTCGAGCATCCGGGAGCGGATCGGGTTCGTGCCGGAGGGGGATGCGCACGTGCCGGGGTTGTCCGGGGTGCAGTTCGTGTCCTTCGCTGGGCGCCTTTGCGGGTTACCGGGGGATGATGCGAAGCAGCGAGCCCACACGGTGTTGAACTTCGTGGGCTTGGAGGAGGAGCGCTACCGGGATGTTGCGGGTTACAGCAAGGGCATGCTTCAGAGGGCCAAGCTTGCTCAGGCGTTGGTTCACGATCCGGGCGTGTTGTTCTTGGATGAGCCCACGAACGGGTTGGACCCGGAGGGACGCCAGGCGCTGCTTGCATTGATCCGTGGGTTGGCGATGGATCATGGGATCAGCGTCGTTCTTGCAAGCCACGTGTTGCCGGAGGTGGAGGCGGTGTGCGATGGCGCGCTCGTGCTCGATCAGGGCCGCGTGGTGGCGAACGCGTCCATGGAGGCGTTGAAGGAGCGCCAGCAGGCAACGTACCGTGTGCGTGTTCGAGGAAGCGTGGACGCGTTCGAAACCGCGTTGAACACCTTGGGGGGGCAGTTGGAGACGACGCGGGAGGGCTCCTTGCGCGTTGTGACGCCAGGGGACGAGGGCGCGGTGCTGGTTTTGAAGGCGGCTGAGGACGCGGGTGTGCAGGTGCGGCAAGTGGAACCGGCGCGCGCGAGCCTGGAGGATGCGCTCGTGACGAGGCTTGAGGAGGCATCGACGTGAGCCCGGTGCATGAGCATGGGTATGAACCGTGGGAGGGAGAGCGACGGCCTCGATGGGAGCGAGTGATGGCTGTGGCGCTGGAGGGGTTAAGCCGAGGCGCGGCCTCGAAGTGGGTGTGGTTGGTGTGGGCGGCGACGGCGGTGCATGTGGCCATCCGGGGGGGCATCGTGTACTTTTCAGGCCAGGTCAATCCCGGCGTGGTGGAGGAGAACGCGTCGTTGGGGTTCACGAGCACGATGTTGGGGGATGTGCTTGGCCTTCAAGCGCAGTGGGTGTTGTTGATCTTGCTTGTGGTGGTGGGCACCGGCACGGTCGCGCGGGATAAGAACGCGGGCGCTTTAACGTTCTATTTCAGCAAACCGATCTCGCGCACGGGGTACGCGGTGGGCAAGATCGCGTCTCCTTTCGTGTTCGCGATGACGGTCACGTTCGTTCCCTTGTTCCTGGTTTGGGTTCTGGGCATGGCGTTCACGCCTGAGGTGCTCATCCCTGAGGGGGTGTATGGGTTGCTCTGGCGCTTGCTTGCTGCAAGCGTCGTCGTGTCCCTTGCAGCGAGCGTCGTGGCCGTGGCTCTCTCGGCGGTCGTTCGTTCGGCGAACGTTGCGGCAGCGTCGTGGGTGGCGTTGGCGTTGTTGTCCGCGGCGGGGGGTTCGATGTTGGCTCGTGTGTCGGGGAATGTCCGTTTGGAAGCGGTGGATGTTTTGGGCTCGTTCACCTTGGCGGGGTTGGACGTGTTGGGGGCTTCGGTCCCTGGGGATCCAACGGGGTGGGCGTGGATCGTGACGGTCGGGTGGTGCGTGGTGGGCGTGGGCGCGTTGGCTTGGGTGTTGTGGGGTGAGGAGGTGACGGGTTGATGAGCGTCATCGAGGCGAGGGAGGTGACGAAGTGGTACGGGGATGTGATCGCGTTGAACGAGGTTGCGTTCGAGATGTCGGGGGGCATCACGGGGTTGCTTGGTCCCAACGGCGCGGGGAAGTCCACGTTGCTTCACGTTTTGACGGGGCAGCTTCGTCCCAGTCAGGGGAGCGTGCGCGTGTTGGGGGAGGATCCTTGGCATAATGCGTCGTTGATGCGGCGGGTCGGGTTCGTTCCGGAGACGTTGGCGTTGTGGGATGCGTTGACGGGCGTTGACCATGTGCGTTTTGCGGGGCGGTTGGCGGGCGTTGAAGCGGATGTTGTTTCTTTGCTGGATCGTGTGGGGTTGGAGCGTGAGGCGCATGAGAGGCGCGTGGGGGGGTATTCGAGGGGGATGCGGCAGCGGTTGAAGATCGCGATGGGGTTGGTGCATGATCCAGAGGTTTTGGTTCTTGATGAACCGTTCACGGGGTTGGACCCGGTGGGGCGGCATGCGATGATGGGGTTGTTGGAGGGGTTCCCAGCGGAGGGGAC
>PWVY01000262.1 GCA_003561665.1 Thermoplasmata archaeon | reverse complement strand
GGGGGGTGTTGGCGTGTTTCACGTGACGATGGCGTCGAGTTAGTCGCGTTGGGCGGCGGCGCGGACCTCGAGGGCGAGGCGTCGGCCGGTGCTCATGGGGGTCCGGAAGAGCGTGTTCCCGTAGGGGTGGCCTTGGCTGAGGTGGATGTTCGTGCCGCCTCCGACGCGGGGGGCGACGTCGTAGATGTAGAAGTTGAGGTCTTTGTCCACGCAGGTTTGCAGGCAGAAGGGCCCGATGATGCCGGGGTCGTAGTGTTCTTTGGCGGCTTTGATGAACTTCTCGGCGAGTTGGAAGGCATCGTCGAGGAGGCTTTCGCGTAGGGTGGCGCTTGCGTGCCCGGTGACGGTCATCTCGGGGACGATCTGGTGTTCGGGGAGCGTCATCTGTTGTGGGGCGGGGAGGCGGACGTGACCGTCGAGGCTTGATTCGAAGCGCCAATCGATGCCAAGCAGGTCGAGGCTTTCTCCGTAGAGTTCGAGGGGGCTGTGGAAGAAGTTGAGGTTGAAGACGGGGCCTACGATGTAGCGCTCGATGCGTGCGTGGTCGAGGTCGTCTTCTCGGATGACGCCTTGTTGGATGAGTTCCTGGCTTTTTTGCTCGTACTCTTCGGGGGTTGCCGCGGTGAAGAAGCCTCGTTCGAGGCGTTTCTCGGCGTGGTGGAGCTTGACGATGGATAACTCGTCGATGTCGTTGGGGTGCTCGATGGGGTCGGGGTACGGGAGGCCTGCTTTGTCGAGGAGCCAGTAGTAGTCTTTCTCTTCTTCGCGTTCTTCCATGCGGAGCATGTTTCGGGAGCCGACCATGGGCACGCGGAACTGGGATTCGATCGCGTCGAGGTCGCAGTAGGATGTGAAGGATCGGTTGGGGACGAAGAGGACGTTCTCGTCGCGGAGGCGTTCTTGTTGTTTCTCGTCGAGGATGTCGGCGAAGCGGTTGAGGACCCATGCTTCATCGACGCATCCGCGTAGGCGGCCGTGAGCGTCGTCGCGAACGGTTCGGAAGTAGCGGGCGTAGGTGGATTCTCGGCCTCGTTCGCACACGGCGATGTTCGGGAGGCCTTCGTCGGCGGCCCCGTCACAGATGTCGAGGCATGAATGGGAGGCGATCGCTGCGAGCTTGATGTCGGAGGCTTGGTACCCGCGGACGGTCTCTTTCATCGCCTCTGGGTCGAGCACCGATGGCATGGACTGTCCAAGAACGTCTCCCTTAAAAGCGATAGGGGGGAGCGTTCCCCTGGAGCCGGGTGTTCGAGCAGGGGGACCGGTCGAAGCGGTGACCGATTCGTTGTTGGCTCCAGGGGTGGCTCGTCGAGCTTATCGGTAGGCGCGTTGGATCAGCTGCTCTGGCGTTAGTTCCTTTTCGGCTTTGGTTTTGGAGATCTTCATGTTTCTGTCACCTCCCCGAGCCGGGGTGTTGGCGTGGTTTGTTCGACGGCGCCGAAGCGTTGGGCTGGCATGGCCGTGTGCGTGGCGCAGACGCCGATCCATGCGTGGGGGGTTGCTCCGAAGGCGGCAGCATACGTGGTCCCATGGTCGCGCCGCATGTGGAGGTCCAGGCAGGCGTCGCAGTCGTAGGCTGACGTGCATGTTTCGCAGGGGCAGGGGGTGGGCATGGAGATTCCTCAGTTTTCCTGGGTACTGGTTTTGGGCTCCTCGTTAAACTGCTCAGCTTCGGTGGAGCCTTCGAGTGCAAGCGTGGAGGAGGTGCCGCCAGTGATGACTTGGCTTACGTCATCGAAGTAGCCTGCGCCGGCTTCGCGCTGGTGCCGGATGGCGGTGTAGCCCTCGGGTTCCATTTTGAACTCGCGTTGTTGGAGTTGGACGTACGCGCTCATGCCGTGGTTTTTGTATTCGCTGGCGAGGCGATACATGCCGGCGTTGAGGCTGTGGAACCCTGCGAGGGTCACGAATTGGAAGGCGTACCCCATGTCGCCGAGCTGTTCTTGGAAGTGCGCGATCTCGTCGTCGTCCAGGTGTCGTTTCCAGTTGAAGCTGGGCGAGCAGTTGTACATCAGGGGCAGGTTGGGGTGCTCCTCGTGGATGCGTTGGGCGAAGCGTTCGGCTTGCTCGATGTCGGGTGTGGAGGTTTCGAACCAGACCATGTCGACGTAGGGAGCGTAGGCCAGGGAGCGTTCGACGGCGGCGTCGAGGTTCCCATCGAACCTGTGGAAGCCTTCCGGGGTCCGTTCGCTTTGGATGTGGGGAGCGTCGCGCTCGTCGATGTCGCTTGTGATCAAGTCGGCGCTAAGAGCGTCGGTGCGCGCGATCATGATGGTGGGGACGCCGACGACATCCGCGGCAAGGCGGGCGGCTTTGAGTTTGCGCACGTGTTCGCTGGTGGGGACGAGGACTTTGCCTCCCATGTGGCCGCATTTCTTCTCGCTGGCGAGTTGGTCCTCGTAGTGGATGCCTGCAGCGCCTGCTTGGATCATCCATTTGGTGAGTTCGAACGTGTTCAGGTTGCCGCCGTGGCCGCTTTCGGCGTCAGCTACGAGGGGGATGAACCAGTCGCGTGTGACGCGGCCTTCGCTCCATTCGATCTGGTCGGCGCGGCGGAGGGCGTTGGTGATGCGTTCGACCAGTTGGGGCGCTCCGTTGGCGGGGTAGATGGATTGATCGGGGTAGGTTTCGTTGGCGGTGTTCGCGTCCGCGGCAGTTTGCCATCCGCTCACGTAGATGGCGTCGAGGCCGGCTTTAGCCATCTGGACGGCTTGCTGCCCAGTGACGGCGCCGAGGGCTTGAACGTAGTCGCGGCTGTTGAGCATCCGCCAGAGTTTCCTGGAGGCGATCTCGGCGATGGTGTGGTCTACGGGGATGGACCCGCGGAGGCGGATGACATCCTCGGCGTCGTAGTCGCGTTGGACGCCGGACCATCGGGGGTCGCGTTCCCATTCTTTCCGGAGGGCTCGGGCTTCTTTGAGGATGCGGTCCTCGATGTTCTGTCCGTGACCGTTCCGTTCGTGGTTTAGCATCAGGTGTTCACCTTGAGTCGTTCTTGACCGGGGAGGGTGAGGAAGTCGGCGAACGTTTCGTCGAGGGAGACCTCGCGGAAGAGTTGGCGTGCCTCGTCGAACCGTCCTTCTTCGATCCGTTGCTGCCCGATGATCTCCTTGATGTTCTCGAGCTCGTCGGTTTCGATCTCGGCGACGAGATCGGGCGTGATCTTGCGTCCATCCTCGAGGTGGGCTTCGTGGGTGACCCATTGCCAGATCTGCGAGCGGCTGATCTCGGCGGTGGCGGTGTCTTCCATCAGGTTGTAGATGGCTGCCGCGCCGCGTCCTCGAAGCCAGGATTCGGTATAGAGGATGCCCACGCCAATGTTCTGTCGAAGGCCGTCTTCGGTGATGGTGCCGAAGGTGGGGGCGTTATCGGGGTTGCGTGGGGGGAGGAGGTCCTCGGGTTTGGTGTCGACGTCGGGGCGTTTGTTGTCGATCTGGTGGGGGGCGTCGCCGAGGGTCTCGTCGAAGGGTTCTCGTGCGATATCGATGAGGCCCGGGTGGGCGACCCAGGTCCCGTCGAAACCGTCGGTGGCTTCGCGCTGTTTGTCTTGTTTGATCTTCTGGAAGGCTTCTTCGTTGATGACGGGGTCTTTGCTGGGGATGAAGGCTGCCATGCCGCCCATGGCGTGCGCGCCTCGTTTGTGGCAGGTGTGGACGATGTGGTCGGTGTAGGCGCGCATGAAGGGGGTGGTCATGGTCACTTGGCTTCGGTCGGGGAGGATGGCGTTGGGGTCCTCGCGGAAGGTTTTGATGATGCTGAAGATGTAGTCCCAGCGGCCGGCGTTGAGGCCGGCGCTGTGGTGCCGTAGCGCGTAGAGGATCTCATCCATCTCGAACGCGGCGGGGAGGGTTTCGAGGAGGACGGTGGCTTTGATGGTGCCCAGGTCGAGGCCGAGGCTTTGTTCGGCGGTGTCGAAGAGGTCGGCCCAGAGTTGGGCTTCCTCGTGGCCTTCGAGTTTGGGGATGTAGAAGAAGGGGCCGCCTTGTCGTTCGGTGAGGCGAGTGGCGTTGTGGTGGAGGTGGAGGCCTGCATCGAGGATGGCGCCTGCGAGGGGGGTACCATCGATGGTGATCCGAGGTTCGTCGAGGTGGAGGCCTCGGGGGCGGACGAAGAGGGTGGCGGGGTCGTCGTCGACCTCGTATCGGGTTCCGTCCTTTTTGGTGAAGGTGAGTTCGTCGCGGGCTGCGTCTTTGAGGTTGACTTGTCCTTGGATCATGTTGGCCCACGTGGGACTGTTGGCGTCCTCGAGGTCAGCCATGAAGACGTCGGCGCCGCTGTTGAGGGCATTGATCATCAT